>NZ_JAGKJL010000011.1:0-171604 GCF_020329495.1 Bradyrhizobium australafricanum
GCGACCACCCCTTTGATCAACTCTGCCGACAGTGCGGCATCCAGCATCGCCTGACCAAGCCCTACCATCCGCAGACCAACGGACTCGTCGAACGTTTCAACCGGCGCATCGCCGAAGCCATTGGCCGCGAAACAAAGCGTGGCAGCGCCCGGCGGACCTTCATCGATCACGCCGATCGAGACACCTTCATCGCCAAATTCGTCCACGACTACAATCGAACCAGGCTCAAATGCCTCCGCTACCAGGCCCCAATGCGGGCCCTCGCCAATCATACGGGACCAAACACGAAAGCAGGGACGACAGCGCGTTTTCCGGAGACGACGTCGTGATTGGACGCGCAGGGACGGTGGCGGTGAAACCGTCCTACGCCGCCCGCCGCCGTTCGCGCAGCGCGTCGCCGAAGGCTTCGAACAAGGCGCGGTTGATCGGATTGCGCTGCGGATCGTATTCGGCGTGCCATTGGACACCCAGCGCAAAACCCGGCGCATCGGCGATGCGGATCGCCTCGATGGTGCCGTCCTCGGCGATGCCCTCGATCACGACGCGCTTGCCGGGCTCGAGGATGCCCTGGCCGTGCAGCGAATTGACTCGAATGGTCTCCCGGCCGAGGATTTTTGCGAACGCGCCGCCCGGCGTCAGCGCGACGTCATGACGGTCGGCGAACACAACGGTCGGGTCAGGATGGATCTCGCCGTTCTCCAGCCGCGGCATCCGGTGGTTCATGCGGCCCGGAATCTCGCGGATCTCCGGATGCAGCGAGCCGCCGAAGGCGACGTTCATCTCCTGCAGGCCGCGGCAGATACCGAAGATCGGCACACCGCGCGCGACGCAGGCTTCCGACAGCGCCAGCGCAACGTCGTCGCGGTGGATGTCGTAGGGCTCGTGGGCGGCGCAAGGTTCGGTATTGAAGCGGGTCGGATGAACATTGGCGCGGGCCCCGGTCAGCACCACGCCGTCGACCACGTCGAGCAAGGCACTGACCTCGGTGATTTCGGGGCTGCCGGCGAACATCAGCGGCACCGCGCCCGACACCTCGGCAACCGCGCGAAGGTTGCGCTCCCCGACCATCTGGACTGTGAAACGATTTTCGATGCGATGGGCGTTTCCGATCACGCCGACCACGGGCCGTCTCATTATTGAAGTCTCGCGCAATGATTCTTCTAAGTTTGCGACGTTGCGGAGACGATCATGCCTTCGAGTTCCCGCCGGATCAACTGTCTATATCTGCACAGGGGGGCTTGCAGTCCTGCACAGATTCGCGCCCCTCGGGACCCAAAGCCGGCCAGATGCCACCGATCGCGCCCGGCCCCGCACCCCGCCAGCGGCGAACCGGCACGGCCCCGCCAGCTTGATCCCGGCGGGGTTTTCGCCAAAGACTGCTCGAAACACCGTCGCGAAGGGGGAATCACCCGTGACAGACTCGGCTGACAATCGCCTGCAAGCCCGTAACGACTTGGCATGGGCGATCGCCGCCGGCGGCATCGGCGTGGTGCTGTTCGCCGCCCTGCTGACCTTCGCCTGGCATTTTGCCGCGACCCTGTTCCTGCTGTTCGCCGGCATGCTGCTCGGGGTCGCCCTCAATGCCATGACCACCCTGCTCGGCCGGCTGACCAAGCTGCCCCACGCGTTGCGGCTTGCGATCGTCTGCCTGGCGATGGCCGGGCTGCTGTCCGGCATCGTGTTCCTCGGCGGCACCACGATCGCGCAGCAGGCCACGGTGCTGAGCAACACGATCAAATCGCAGCTCGGCAGCGTCAAGGACTTCCTCGAACAGCACGGGGTCGACACCAGCTATCTCGATTTCACCAATGCCGCGGGCGAGGCGAAGGGCGAAGGCAGCGCCGTGACGACGACGACGCCGCCCCCATCGTCGCAGTCCCATGGCATCCCCGGCGCCGGCGCGCTGGCCTCAAGCGGCGGTGCCATCATCAGCCAGACGCTGAAGGTGCTGCTCGGCACCGTCAGCGTCGTCGGCAACTTCTTCATCGTGCTCTTCCTCGGGCTCGCCTTTGCGGCCCAGCCCAGCATCTACCGCGCCGGGCTGTTGTTCATCGCGCCGGCGAAGTACCGCGCGCAGGCGACCGTCATCGTCGACCGCATCGGCGAGACGCTCGAGCGCTGGCTGATCGCGCAGATCATCACGATGACGGCGGTGTTCCTCGTCACCTGGATCGGGCTTGCCATCATCGGCATTCCGAGCTCGTTCATCCTCGGCATCCAGGCCGGCCTGCTCGCCTTCATCCCGACGGTCGGCGCGATCCTCGGCGGGCTGATCGTCGTGCTGGCGAGCCTGGCGACCGGATGGATCGCGGCGCTGTCGGCCTTCATCCTGTTCCTCGGCGTCCACGCGCTGGAAAGCTACGTGCTGACGCCGATCATCCAGCGCCAGGCGCTCGACATCCCGCCGGCCACGCTGTTCGCGTTCCAGATCCTGCTCGGCGTCGTGTTCGGCATCTGGGGGCTGGCGCTGGCGCTGCCGCTGATGGCGATCGCCAAGGTGATGATCGACCACTTCAAGACGGAGGATCCGGCGCGGGCCGCGTGACCGCACGTCAGGAGAGCAGCAGCACCGTTCCCGCGACCATCAGCATCACGCCGGCCAGCATCACCATCGGCCAGCGACTCTTCGGCGGCTGGTATCGCCCCTGCGCGCGTCGTTCGGCGATCAGCGCGGTCTCGTATTCATGCGAGTCCGAGAACAGGCAGGCGAAACCGCTGCGCGCCGAAACCGCGTCGGCTTCGAGCGACATCAGGGCTGACTGCGGATTGCGGGTGCGGATCGACTCCATGCCCGAAAGCATGGGATCGAATGGTTAACCACTCGTTACCGCACTCATGCCCGCACGCTCGCCGGCTTTTGCCGCGCCGAAGCCGGCAGGCCCGCGGTCTTGCGCCGCCAGTTCTCCAGCGAGAGCGGCAATTCCTCCGCCGCCTCGACGCGGTTGCGGCCGCCGCGCTTGGCCTGGTAGAGCGCGGTGTCTGCCGAGGCCAGCAGCACCTCGAGCTCGGTCCCGGCGGGGCCGCCGGCGACGCCGATGCTGACCGTGGTGTCGACCGCGCCTTCCTCGCAGGTGATGTTGCTGTTCTCGAAGGCTTCGCGCACGCGCTCGGCGACCAGCACACCCTCCTCCAGCGAGCACGGCAGCAGCGCCGCGAATTCCTCGCCGCCGATCCGGCCCGACAGATCGCTGATCCTGAGGCTGTTGACGACGACGGCGGAGAACAGCTTCAGGATCTCGTCACCCGCGGGATGGCCGAAGCGATCGTTGATCGACTTGAAGTGATCGATGTCGAAGATCATCACGGTGACCGGCCGGCCGGCAATGGACTCGCGCTCGATCACCCGCGCGCAGGCCTCGGTGAAGCCGCGGCGGTTGAGCATGCCGCTCAGGGGGTCGATCGACGCGGCCGTCTTGTGCACGGCCACCGCGCGGTCCGACACCATCATGAAGATCACGAACACCGTGCCGATCGCGTACAGCACGAGTTCGATCGAAAACAGCGTGACCCAAAAGCTGGAGACGAAATTCTGGCCGTTCAATCGCAGCAGGTCGCCGACCAGGATCGGCAGCATCAGGACGCAACCGTGCGCGACCGGGATGACGATCGCAAGCCAGCGCCGTTGCATCGCGCGGCGGCGCTCGCTCCACAGTTCTGATGCGGTCAACGCGGCGTAGATCGCGACGATCCCGGCGCCGATCGTCAGGCGCATCGCGGGATCCTCAACCGTCGTCACCGCCCCGATCCATGCGATCGGGCCGAGCACGAGGCCCAGCAAATTGGCCTTGCGGCCGTGGAAAATGCGCGCGGCATTCCAGACCAGGCCGCAGGCGGCGAAGCCGATCGCATTGAGACCCAGCAGAACCATCGGATCGAGCGTCGAACTACCGACCGTCCAGACCGCAACCGAGGCCGCGCCGAGCAGATAGGCGGTGCCCCACCATTTCAGCGCGGAAATGTTCTCCTGCCTGCCGAACAACCACAGCATGGCGCCGAGCATGCCCGCGACCATGGTGGCGAACAAATAAAGTGTCGATGGATCGAACGACATAAACTCACCCCAGCCCGGTGTGATGCAACGTTCGCAGGCGCAAATAAATACGGTGATGCAGCGCCATTGCGAGCCCGCAAGCTAGAAGGTGCGAGTTCCAATTTCGTTTGCACGCACACGCAAGTTTTCATGAAAAACTGCGCTAATTCGCGCCGAAGCATCGCCGGTCGGACGCAGCAAAAAGGGCGCCTCGCGGCGCCCTCTGCAACTCGATGCCCGCGGCAATTGCCGCGAATTTTAGAACTCGAATTAGCGCTTCGAGAACTGGAAGGACTTGCGGGCCTTCGCCTTGCCGTACTTCTTGCGCTCGACCGAACGGCTGTCGCGGGTCAGGAAGCCGCCCTTCTTGAGGACGCCGCGCAGCTCAGGCTCGAAGTTGGTCAGCGCCTTCGAGATGCCGTGGCGGACAGCACCGGCCTGGCCGGAGAGACCGCCGCCGGCGACGGTGCAGATCACGTCGTACTGGCCGTTACGGGCGGCAGCGACCAGCGGCTGCTGGATCATCATGCGCAGCACCGGGCGGGCGAAGTAGACTTCGAACTCGCGGGTGTTGACCGAGATCTTGCCGGAGCCCGGCTTGACCCAGACGCGGGCGACCGCGTCCTTGCGCTTGCCGGTGGCGTAAGCGCGGTTGTACTTGTCGACCTTCTTGACGTATTTCGGCGCGTCGGGAGCGGCCGGCTTGACCTGCGAGAGCTGGTCGAGGGACTGCAACGTATCGGACATTATGCGGCCCTCGTGTTCTTGCGATTCAGGGAAGCGATATCGACCTTCTCGGGGCTCTGCGCTTCATGCGGATGATCGGCACCCGGATAGACGCGCAGATTGCCCATCTGCATACGGCCGAGCGGACCGCGCGGGATCATGCGCTCGATCGCCTTCTCGACGACGCGCTCCGGGAAGCGACCCTCAAGGATCTGCTTCGCGGTGCGCTCCTTGATGCCACCGATGAAGCCGGTGTGCTTGTAGTAGGTCTTCTGGTCGCGCTTGCGACCGGTCAGCACCACATGCGCGGCGTTGACGATGATGACGTTGTCGCCGCAATCGACATGCGGGGTGTAGGTGGGCAGGTGTTTGCCGCGCAGGCGCATCGCGACGAGCGTGGCGAGACGACCGACGACCAGACCTTTGGCGTCGATCACGACCCACTTCTTCGTCACTTCGGCGGGCTTGGCCGAGAACGTGCTCATGTGTGAAATCCGTGAAAAAGAAATCGGCGCCGTATGCGCCGAACTGGCAGCTTTCTAGAGAAGCCACGATCGCGCGTCAACGCCCACGCGCTCAAATTACATCAGAAAAAACAATGGTTTGCAAATATGGTGTAATAATACCATAGAAAAGCCTATTGATTTGGAATGGAATAGGTCGCCGTGACATGGGCAATGGGATCGGGAGACGAGCCGGACAGCAGGTTGACCTCGCCGACCGCGAGCCGCTTGCCGAGCTTGAGCAGCCTCGCCACCGCGAGCACGTCCTGCCCCGGCTGGCCCTTGCGCAGGAAATTGATGTTGAGGTTGGTGGTCACGGCAAGGCCGACCGGCCCGATCGCCGACAGCAGCACCACGTACATCGCGAAATCCGCCAGGCCCATCAGGGTCGGCCCGGACACCGTACCGCCCGGCCGCAGCATGCGCTCGCTGAAGCGCTGGCGCAGCAGGGCCGTCTCGCCGTCGGCGCTTTCGATCCGGACATCGTCATGGACGAACGCCTGCGGGAATTCCCTCCGCAGGAACTCCTCCACGTCAGCCACGCTCATTTTCGCAGTCGCCATGCCGTCCCTGCCCTCGCTTCAGCCTGCCTGTTACATTAAGTTGTCACAGAGACCAAAGTGGAATTTCACCATGTCCGCCCAAGCCGCCCGCGCCGAAGCGCCGCAACACCAGCCGATCCTGCTGCGCGAGACCGTCGGCAGTATCGCGCTACTGACGCTCAATCGCCCCGGAGCGCGCAACAGCCTCTCCGAGGGCCTGATCGGCGAACTGCACGCCGCCCTGAACGAGATCAGTGGTGACAAGGGCATCCGCGCCGTCGTGCTCGCCGCCAACGGCCCGGCGTTCTGCGCCGGCCACGACCTCAAGGAGCTTACCGCGCGCCGTAGCGATGCCGACCGCGGCCGCGCCTATTTCGCGCAAATCATGAACGCCTGCAGCGCGATGATGCAGGCCATCGTGCGCCTGCCGAAGCCGGTGGTCGCATCCGTCCAGGGCATCGCCACCGCGGCCGGCTGCCAGCTCGTCGCAAGTTGCGACCTCGCGGTCGCCTCCGAAGCGGCGGCGTTCGCGACGCCGGGCGTCGACATCGGGCTATTCTGCTCGACGCCGATGGTGGCGCTGTCGCGCAACGTGCCGCGCAAACAGGCCATGGAGATGCTGCTGACCGGAGAGCCGGTCTCGGCGGCAACGGCGCAGAGCATCGGCCTCGTCAACCGCGTGGTATCCGCGGGCACCGAACGCGACGCCGCGATCGCGCTGGCCGAGAAGGTCGCGCTGAAATCGGCCTACACCGTCAAGCTCGGCAAGGAAGCGTTCTATCGCCAGGCCGAGATGAACCTCGCCGAGGCCTATCGCTTCGCCGCCGAGGTGATGACCGAAAACATGATGGCGCGCGACGCCGAGGAAGGCATCGGTGCCTTCATCGAGAAGCGCGATCCGAAGTGGCAGGACAAGTGACGACCTGAGGTCGTCATTCCGGGATGGTGCGTTAGCACCAGACCCGGAATCTCGAGATTCCGGGTTCTCGCTGCGCGGGCCCCGGAATGACAAACCCGGAAGAAAAATGAATCACGACGCCTACGACGACAACTACATCCGCAGCATTCTGAACAACGTCAAGACCATCGCGATGGTCGGCGCTTCGCCGGTCAACGTGCGGCCGAGCTATTTCGCGTTCAAATATCTGGCGCAGCGCGGCTACGACATGATCCCGGTCAACCCCGGCCATGTCGGCAAGACGCTGATGGGCAAGCCGTTCGTCGCCTCGCTTGCGGACATCGATCGGCCGATCGACATGATCGACATCTTCCGCAACTCAAGCCACATCATGCCCGTGGTCGAGGAGGCGCTGAAATTGTCGACGCCGCCGAAGGTGATCTGGATGCAGCTTGGCGCGCGCGACGATGCCGCTGCCGAGAAGGCGGAAGCCGCGGGCCTCAAGGTGGTGATGAACCGCTGCCCGAAGATCGAGTATGGCCGGCTGTCATCGGAGATCTCGTGGATGGGCGTCAACTCGCGCACGCTGAGTTCCAAACGCGCGCCGGTCCCGACGCAGGGCATGCGGCTGTCGCTCAATCGCACGAGCTTCGGCGGCGGACAGACCGCGGCATCCGACCGCGCGGCAAAGAACAAGACCGAGACGACCTGACATCGCGGCGGAATAATCGCTGCGATCATCCGGTATAGCGCGGATGCCCCTCCAACCGGCGGTGTGCCCAACTCGCTTGACGGCGGGCGCCGTCGCCATCAGCATGCCGCGCGTTTCGACCAGGCCACAACAGGATACTAAAGAATGACCGATCGCCTTCCGGGATTTTCCACCCTCGCCGTGCACGCCGGCGCGCAGCCTGATCCCACCACCGGCGCGCGGGCGACGCCGATCTACCAGACCACGTCATTCGTCTTCAACGACGCCGACCATGCGGCCTCGCTGTTCGGCCTGCAGGCATTCGGCAACATCTATACCCGCATCGGCAACCCGACCAATGCCGTGCTCGAGGAACGTGTCGCAGCCCTCGAAGGCGGCACCGCGGCGCTCGCCGTCGCTTCCGGTCACGCGGCACAGGTCGTCGTGCTGCAGCAGCTGTTGAAGCCCGGCGATGAGATCATCGCGGCACGCAAGCTCTATGGCGGCTCGATCAACCAGTTCACGCACGCCTTCAAGGCGTTTGGCTGGAATGTGGCCTGGGCCGACCCCGATGAGATCGAAAGCTTCGAGCGCGCGGTAACGCCGCACACCAAGGCGATCTTCATCGAGTCGATCGCCAACCCTGCCGGCAGCATCACCGACATCGAGGCGATCGCGGCCGTTGCGCGCAAGGCCGGCGTGCCGCTGATCGTCGACAACACGCTGGCCTCGCCTTATCTGATCAAGCCGATCGATCACGGCGCCGACATCGTCGTGCACTCCCTGACCAAATTCCTCGGCGGTCACGGCAATTCGCTCGGCGGCATCATCGTCGATGCCGGCACCTTCGACTGGTCGAAGGACAACAAATACCCGATGCTGAGCGAGCCGCGCCCGGAATATCACGGCATCCGGATCCAGGAGACCTTCGGCAACTTCGCCTTCGCGATCGCCTGCCGCGTGCTCGGCCTGCGCGACCTCGGCCCCGCGCTGTCGCCGTTCAACGCCTTCATGATCCTGACCGGCATCGAGACGCTGCCGCTGCGCATGCAGAAGCACTGCGACAACGCCAAGGCGGTGGCGGAATTCCTCTCCACCCACCCCGCCGTGTCAGCGGTGAACTATGCCGGCCTGCCCGGCGACAGGTACAACGCCTTGCAGCGCAAATATGCGCCGAAGGGAGCCGGGGCGGTGTTCACGTTTAGCCTTAAGGGCGGCTATGACGCCGGCGTCAATCTGGTGTCGAACCTGAAGCTGTTTTCGCATCTCGCCAATGTCGGCGACACCCGCTCGCTGGTGATCCATCCGGCCTCCACCACCCACAGCCAGCTCGACGACGCCGCCAAGGTGAGGTCGGGCGCGGCGCCCGAGGTGGTGCGGCTTTCGATCGGCATCGAGGACAAGGAAGACCTGATCGCCGACCTCGACGAGGCCCTGCGCGCCTGATCCCGCAATTGTTCCGGAGCGGTGCGCCGCATCGCTCCGGCAACTTGCCCAAAGCGACCGACCTCCCGTTAACGCTTAATATCGACGGGCCTCTCGTTAACGTTCAATCCGGCTTAAAGTGGCAGTGATAGGCTCCGGATGATTCGGGAGACCATTGATGCTGCGCTGGACATTGCCGCTCGCGATCGCATTGTTTGCGATCCCGCCTGCTGACGCCGCCGACGGCCCGGCCGTCGCCAAGAGCACGACCGTCAAGGCCGCGCGCCAGCTGCCGGCGGGTCTGCCGCGCCGGCATTACGCCTACCGCACCACGATCACATCGCCGACCTATGTGCGGCGCGGACGCCAGCTCGTGGTCGTCGAGCAGCCCGTGGTGATCCCGCTCAATTCCGAGCCGTATATCCCGTTCGTGCCCGGCGAACCGCTGCTGCCGGGGTCGTCGTCGCTGCCCGGCTATTACGGCAACTGGCACTCCTACAACTATTTCGGCCCGTACTACGGCGGCGCCTATGTGACCTATTGGGATCGCCTGCCCTACGCCTGCGGCGTCTACGGCTACTGCTAGCGCGGAACGATCGGGTGGCCAGATCGCCGCAGAAATCCAGCGCACCGGCTTCGGGGAACGCGGTGACCGCCGATCTCGTCGCGGTGCTGGTTGCCGTCACCGAGGGCACGCCGAAGATCATGACCATCGCCGGCGGCTCCGCGCTGCCGAGCGGCCCGTTCGAGTTCACCCATCGCTCGCTGCAGACCGCGCTGCGGGCCTGGGTCGAAGCGCAGACCGGCCACCCGCTCGGCTATGTCGAGCAGCTCTACACCTTTGCCGACCCTGGCCGCTCCGGCGACGCCAAGGGGCCGCACAGCGTCTCGATCAGCTATCTCGGCCTGACCCGCGAGGATCGTGTCGGCGAAGGCTTTGAGGCGCACTGGTCCGGCTGGTACGACTACTTCCCCTGGGAGGATCATCGCGCCGGCGCGCCGGCCTTCCTGGCGAAGACGATCGCGCCGAAGCTGAAAACGTGGGCGAAGGCGGCGCCGTCACCGACGCTGCAGCGCGAGCGCTGGCAGCGCTGCGCCATCACCTTCGGTCTCGACGATCGCGACTGGAACGAGGAGCTGGTGCTGCAACGCTATGAGCTGCTCTACGAGGCCGCGCTGATCCCGGAAGCCGGACGCGGGCATGGCCGCGAGACGCCGGTCGTGCCGGGCAAGCCGATGACGGCGGATCATCGCCGCATTCTCGCGACCGGGATCGCGCGGCTGCGCGCCAAGATCAAATACCGTCCGGTGGTATTCGAGCTGATGCCGGCCGAGTTCACCCTGCTGCAACTGCAACGCAGTGTTGAGGCGCTCGCAGGCCGGCTGGTCCACAAGCAGAACTTCCGCCGGCTGATCGAGCAGCAGGAACTCGTTGAAGAGACTGGCGCAATGGCCGCCGATACCGTCGGCCGGCCGGCCAAGCTATTCCGCTTCCGCCATGCCGTGCTGGCCGAACGGGCCGTCGCCGGCACCAAGCTCCCGCTTTCGCGCACTTGACACGCCTTATGCTCAGGATAAGTATAAGCCATCTTATGCTCACGGAGAGTATAAATGGTTGCACTCGATACCGATCTGCTCACCCGCACCGCGCCGCTCTATGAGCGCGTCAAACGCGTCATCCCGCCGTTCGAATGGGCCACGTTCGCCGAGGACGTCGATGCGATCCTCGCGCTGAAACGCCGCCGCAATGCGGTGGTGCTGGCGCATAATTACCAGACGCCGGAGATCTTCCACGGCGTCGCCGATATCGTCGGCGACAGCCTGTTGCTCGCGCGCGAAGCAACCAAGGTCGATGCCGATGTCATCGTGCTCGCGGGCGTGCACTTCATGGCCGAGACCGCGAAGCTGCTCAATCCGGCCAAGACCGTGCTGATCCCCGACCTCAAGGCCGGCTGCTCGCTGGCGGATTCCATCACGGCGGAGGACGTGCGGCTGATGCGCGCGCGTTACCCGGACGCACCGGTCGTCGCCTATGTCAACACCTCGACCGCGGTGAAGGCCGAGTCCGACATCTGCTGCACCTCGGGCAATGCGCTGAAGGTGGTTGAATCGCTCGGCGCCGAGCGCGTCATCATGCTCCCTGATGAATATCTGGCGCAGAACATCGCCAAGCAAACCAGCAAGAAGATCATCGCCTGGAAGGGCCACTGCGAGGTGCACGAGCTGTTCACCGCCGATGACGTGCGCCAGCTGCGCGAGGATCATCCCGATGTCACCATCCTGGCGCATCCGGAATGCCCGCCCGAGGTGGTCGCCGAAGCGGACTTTGCCGGCTCGACGGCTGCGATGCAGTCGTTCGTCGAGACCAAACGTCCGCCGCGCGTCGTGCTGCTGACGGAATGCTCGATGAGCGACAACATCGCCGCGCTAAATCCCGGTGTCGACTTCGTCCGCCCCTGCAATCTCTGTCCGCATATGAAGCGGATCACGCTGAAGAACATCCGTCACGCGCTGGAGACCAACCAGCACGAGGTCACTATCGACCCTGCGATCGCCGATCGCGCGCGCAAGAGCGTCGAAAGGATGCTGGCGATATGAGTATTGATATCTCCGATCTCAACGGCCGGCCGGTGATCATCGGCGGCGGTGCCGCGGGGCTGATGACCGCGCTTCAGCTCGCACCCGAGCCGGTCGTGCTGCTGTCGAAGTCGCCGCTCGGCGCGGAAGCTTCCAGCATGTGGGCTCAGGGCGGCCTTGCGGCGCCGGTCGGCGCCGATGACAGCCCTGCCCTGCATCTCGCCGATACGCTCGCGGCCGGCGCCGGCCTTTGCGACGCGGCCGCTGCGAGCCGGATCGTCCACGCCGCGCCGGCCGCCGTCGAGCAGCTGGCGAGGCTCGGCGTCGCCTTCGACCGGCACGCCGACGGCAGCTGGCGCCTCGGGCTCGAGGCCGCACACCGCCGCAACCGCATCGTGCACGCCACCGGCGACGGCACCGGCCGGGAGATCATGCGCGCGCTGATCGCGGCGGCCCGCCAGACGCCGTCGATCACACTGTTGGAAGGCGTCGAGGCGCGCCGGCTGATCGTCGAGGACAATGCAGTCAGGGGCGTGCTTGCAGCGAGCGACCGTGGCGCGCTGACGATCACGACCAATCGCGTGGTGATCGCAACCGGCGGCATCGGCGGGCTGTTCGCCGACAGCACCAATCCCGGCGGATGTTTCGGCCAGGGGCTCGCGCTTGCCGCACATGCCGGTGCAAAACTGTCGGACATCGAGTTCGTGCAGTTTCATCCGACCGCGTTCGACGGGCCGTCGCGCCCGATGCCGCTGCTGACCGAGGCGATCCGCGGCGACGGCGCGGTCTTGATCGACGAGACCGGCGAGCGCTTCATGGCCGATCAGCCCGGCGCCGAGCTTGCGCCACGCGACATCGTCGCGCGCGCCGTCTGGCGCCACCGCGCCGCGGGGCATCGTACCTTCCTCGACGCGCGCCAACATCCGGGCGCGGAGTTTGCGCAGCGCTATCCCGTGATCAGCGCGTTCTGCAAGATGGCCGGCATCGATCCCGCCCATGATCCGATCCCGATCCGGCCGGCGGTTCACTACCACATGGGCGGCATCACGGTTGACGGTTTTGGCCGCAGCACGCTGCAGGGCCTGTGGGCCTGCGGCGAGGCCGCGCGCACCGGGTTGCACGGCGCCAACCGGCTCGCCAGCAACTCGCTGATGGAAGCGATCGTCTGCGCGCGCTGGGTCGCCGAAAGCATCGAAAGCGTGAGTGCGGGCCCGCGCACCATGCTGCGCGACGACGCGATGCCACAGGCTTCCGATCCCTCTGCCGTGCGACCGATCCTCACCCAGGGCCTCGGCGTCCTGCGCGACCGCGACGGGATCGCCCGCGCGATCCGCAGTCTCTATCCACTCGCATGCGGTCACAATGCGGCATCCGACGCAGCATTGGTCGGATTGATGGTCGCGGTTGCCGCCATCCGGCGTGAGGAAAGCCGCGGCGGCCACTTCCGCACCGATTTCCCGCACATTGCTGCGTCGGCCGTTACGTCGTCCCTTACCCGCGCCGATGCACTCGCCGCCGCGCGCGACATCGTCGAATCCACGCCATTTGCCAGGAGTGCCCTGTCATGACCCTCACCCCCCTGTTGCCGCTGATCTATGAGCCGATCGTGCACACCGCGCTGCGCGAGGATCTCGGCCGGGCCGGCGATATCACCGCAGATGCCATCGTGCCGGCCGGCCAGCAGGCGCGGCTGGTGATGCGGGCGCGGCAGCCCGGCGTGATCGCCGGGCTCGATGTCGCGCGGTCAGCTTTCCAGACGGTGTCGCCGGCCATCACGCTGCGCGCCGAACGGCCCGACGGCAGCGCGGTCGAACCCGACCAGGT
Organism: Bradyrhizobium australafricanum; assembly: GCF_020329495.1. Lineage (NCBI taxonomy): Bacteria > Pseudomonadati > Pseudomonadota > Alphaproteobacteria > Hyphomicrobiales > Nitrobacteraceae > Bradyrhizobium > Bradyrhizobium australafricanum. Next base: position 13,217 of record NZ_JAGKJL010000011.1, read on the forward strand.
CATCGCGATCATCGGCGGCCCGGCCCGCAGCCTGCTTACCGCCGAGCGGACCGCGCTCAACTTCCTCTGCCATCTGAGCGGTGTCGCCACCGCAACCGCCACGCTGGTCAAGGCCGTGGCGGGCACCCGCGCGCAGATCGTCTGCACCCGCAAGACCACGCCGGGACTGCGTGCGCTGGAGAAATATGCGGTGCGCGCCGGCGGCGGCGGCAATCACCGCTTCGGCCTCGACGATGCCGTGCTGATCAAGGACAACCACATCGCGCTCGCCGGTGGCATCCGCACCGCGATCGAGCGCGCCAAGGCCAATGCCGGCCATCTCGTCAAGATCGAGGTCGAGGTCGACACGCTGTCGCAACTCGAGGAGGCGCTGACGCTCGGCGTCGACGCGGTGCTGCTCGACAACATGACGACCGAGCAGCTCAGCCAGGCGGTCGACATGGCGCGCGGCAAGGCGATCACCGAAGCTTCGGGCCGCATCACCGCGACGACCGCCGCAGCGATTGCCGCAACCGGCGTCGACCTGATCTCGGTCGGCTGGGTAACCCACAGCTCGGCCGCGCTCGATATCGGGCTCGACTATCTGTCCTGATCGATCAACCGGGCTGGCCGACCGCAACGAGGGTCGGCTGGTCCCGCTCGGTCCGGCGCGCGGCGAAGCGCTCGGCCTGCAGCACCGCGAGCGTCAGCACGACGATGGCGACGGCCTGGTGCGTCAGCGCCAGATCGATCGGCACCTGATGCAGCAGCGTCAGGATGCCGAGCGTCGCCTGCAGCGTGATCGCCGCCACCAGCCACCAGGCACCCGCGATGACAGCGCCGCCGGCGCGCGCGCGCATGGCATCGATCGCATGTGCGATCGCCAGCGCGAACAGCAGATAGGCGGTCATCCGATGTTCGAACTGCACTGTCAGCGTGTTGTCGAACAGATTGCGCCACCACGGTGTCTCGAACCAAAGCCGGTCAGCCGACGGAATGAAGCCGCCATCGATGTCGGGCCAGGTATTATAAACCCTGCCCGCGCGCAGCCCCGCGACCAGCGCGCCGAAATAGAGCTGCACGAAGGTCAGCACGAGCAGCACCGCGCTCGTGATCTTCAGCCTGAGCGGCGCGATCACGCTTGGGCGGTCGGTCAGGCGCCGCAGCGTCCAGACGATCGCCGCAAAGATCAGCAGCGCCAGCACCAGATGCGTCGCCAGCCGATACTGCGATACCTCGATCCGTTCCGAGAGGCCGGACGCGACCATCCACCAGCCGACGCCGCCCTGCAGCGCGCCGAGGCCGAAAATCACCCACAGCCGCCGGCCGAGCTCGCCGCTCACTGCGCCGCGCCACAGGAAATACAGGAACGGCAGCAGATAGGCCGCGCCGATCACGCGACCAAGCAGCCGGTGGCCCCACTCCCACCAGAAGATCGTCTTGAATTGCTCGAGCGTCATCCCGGCGTTGAGCTCGCGATATTGCGGGATCCTCTTGTAGCCCTCGAAGGCCTGCGTCCACTGCGCATCGGTCAGCGGCGGCAGCGTGCCGGTCACCGGCTTCCATTCGACGATCGACAGGCCGGACTCGGTCAGCCGCGTGGCGCCGCCGACCAAGACCATCAGGGCGATCAGGGCGGCCACCGCGACCAGCCATACCCTGACGGCGCGGAGCTGCGATGTCTTTGCGGAAATACCGGCCATTTCGCCCTGACTTGATTGGATTTTCGGGCCCCTTATAGTCCGCCGCGCCCGCGGCGCAAGCGCCGCCCGGAGCCTCGTTCCGATCCAGCCGGAAGGAAGCTCCAGAATGTTGTTTTGACGCGTTTTCTTTGCGCGAACCGGTGACCGCTTCGCTCGAAAACGCCCTGGATCACGAGTTGCAAATATCCGCCATGGCCATACGCACCCGCAAACTGCTCGGAACCATCTTCCTGTTGATCCTGGTAGTGGTGTGGTCGCTGCTGGGCATGACGATCGCCCAGACGCCGTGGCTTGCCAATTCGGGGCTGCTGCAGGCGATCTTCTACGTCGTCGCCGGCCTCGGCTGGGTGCTGCCGGCGATGCCGATCGTCGCCTGGATGTCGCGGCCCGATCGCGCCTAAGTAACGTTCTGGTCGCGCGCGCTGCGCGTCGGCCGCACCGGCGCGAACATCACGCCCGACAGCAGCACCCGCATCATCCGCAGCGAACGCACGCGGCCGTCCCATGCGATGCGCGGCAGCGCGTGGAGGTTGGTGCGCCCCTGCGCCTCGACGACCCCTGGTATGGTCGACACCGCGCTGGCAAAGCCGGCCTCCTCGGCCATCACGACATGCGGACGGCCGAACGCATCGCGGTCCCCGAACGGGAATGCGAAATGCCTGACCTGCCGCCCAAGCGCGCTCTCGGCCACCGCCTTGCCCATCGCCATCTCGCGCTGCGCGTCGGCATCCCTGAGGCTCGACAGCGCCGGATAGTTCACGGTCGCGCTGCCGAACGTCACGTTCGGATCGGCGGCAAGCTTCGCCAGATCCTGCCAGTCGAGTGACGCATTGCGTGACAATTGGGCCGCGTCGGCCGAATAGCGCCTGGCGAGATCGTTCTGCGCGTAGGACAGGTCCGACGGCGGCAGCTTGCGCAGCCAGCCGGACAGGAAATCGAACAGCTCGTATTTGTCCGAGAGATTTGAAATCGCGAAGTGCCGCTCCCGGCCGTCGATCATCATGCTGATGCGGTTTTCGCGCGCGATGATGTCCTCCAGGACCAGCCACCACGCCACGCCGACGCCATCGGGAAAGGCTGTCGGGAGATAGAGCGCGAAGGGAACGCCGTGCCTAGCGAGCACCGGCCAGGCATGGGTGACGATGTCCTTGCTGGCGCCGTCAAAGGTCAGGCACGCAAAGCGCCGGCGCTCTGGCAAGGTCACCGCGCGGCGGCAAGCCTCGTCGATCCCGACGATGTCATACCGCCAGCGCCTCAACGCACGGATCGTGCGATCGAGGAAAGCCGGCGTGATCTCCTGGGACTTCAGCGGCTGAAACCGGCCGCGTCGCGCGGGACGAACGCGGGCGAAGCGCAGGATCACCCCGGCGCCGCCGCTCTCGCGTTCCCGCAGCCTGAAGGCGCCACTGAAATACGCGAGCTCCATTCGGGCCCGTCGCAAAATCCCGCTGTCCGGCGCCAAGATCCCCGTCCTTGTCAGGCGGTTCCCGCACACCGCCGCGGCATTGTTATTACTCTTTGTTGACATTTCCCTGCGAAGGTCGGCCCCAGCCGAGAACTGTAAATTGATACCCTAAAATTTCGGGTTCCGAGATGACCATGGCGGCGGCAATCGAAGGCCAGACGGCTGAGACGCGGGCGTGGCCGAACGCAATCCGCGTTGCCGGCGTCGACATCTTTCATGATCTCACCGCGGCCGAAGCGACCTGGCGCGGCTTCGAGACATCGCAGCACAGCTACACGCCCTATCAGCGGTTCGATTTCCTCGCCAGTTGGCAGCGCCAGGTCGGCGAGCGCGAGGGCCTACGGCCCTTCATCGTCGTCGCTCATGACAGCGAACGCCGGCCGCTGCTGCTGTTGCCGCTCGCAATCGAATCCCGCCTCGGCGCGAACTGCGCGAGCTTCATGGGCGGCAAGCATGCCACCTTCAACATGGCGCTGTGCGAGAAGGATTTCGCCGCCAACGCGACGGAAGCCGACATCGCGGCTCTGATCGGATCGATCGCCGAACGTTCCCGCACCGACGCGCTCGTGCTCTGCCAGCAGCCGCTGCGCTGGCGGGACCTGCCGAATCCGCTGGCGCTGCTGCCGCGTCAGCCTTCGGTCAACGACTGCCCGGTGCTGGCGATCGAGCCCAGCGCCGCGCCCGCGGCGCTGATCAGCAACTCGTTCCGCCGCCGCCTCAAGGGCAAGGAGCGCAAGCTGCAGGCGCTGCCCGGCTATCGCTATTACGTCGCGAGCGAGAGCGCCGATGTCTGCCGCCTGCTCGACTGGTTCTTCCGCGTCAAGCCGCAGCGCATGGCCGAGCAGAAGCTGCCGAACGTGTTCGCCGAGCCGGGCATCGAGCAGTTCATTCGTGCCGCCTGCCTCGCGCCGCGCGCCGACGGCAACGGCTATGCGATCGACATCCACGCGCTGGAGTGCGACGAGGAAGTGATCGCGATCTTCGCCGGCGTGTCCGACGGTCATCGCTTCTCGATGATGTTCAACACCTACACGATGTCGGCCAATTCCAAGTTCAGCCCCGGCCTGATCCTGATGCGCGACATCATCGATCGCCATGCCGGCCTGAACTACCGCGCTCTGGATCTCGGCATCGGCTCGGACGAGTACAAGCGGCTGTTCTGCAAGGACGATGAAGCCGTCGTCGACAGCTTCATTCCGCTCAGCTTGCGCGGCAAGCCGGCGGCCAGTGCGCTGTCGGCCATCAATCACGCCAAGCGCGCCGTGAAGCAGAATCCGGCGCTGTTCGAGATTGCCCAGAACCTGCGCGGCATGTTCCGCTGAGTGTTCAGCTCGCCGCGTCGCCCTGCTCTGCGCCGCCATTCGGTACGCCGAGCCGCTTCATCGCGTCGAACAGCAGTGCCGCGGCGGGTGACAGCGCACGCTTGCGCAACTTGATCAGGCCGTAATTCTCCAACAACAGCCTGTCGCGCAGGCGCAGCACCTTGAACCGCTGCGGATCGACCAGATCGAACACCAGCATGGGGACCGGCACGATCGCGTCGATGCCCGCGGCAATTCCGACCGAGGCGAAAAACGACTCGGTGTTGATGACCCGACGCGGCGGCGTCACGCCGCGGCTCATGAACAGCCTCTCGAGCGCTTGACGCATGAAGGATTCGCGCGGCTGGCAGATCCATTGCTGGTCGACCATGTCCTCCAGCTCGACCGTCTCGCGGCCGGCCAACGGATGCTCCGCGCGAACGAGCAGCACCGCCTCCTCCGCGCCGATTTCGTAATAGTCGAATTGCCGGGGGTCGATGCCGGCGGGAATCCTGGCGACGACGAAATCGAACTCGAGCGCCAGCAGTCGCGTGATCAATGGCGGGCTGGTGCTGACATCGAGCGAGATGTTCACCCGATGCAGCTTCTCGCCGAGATACTGGATGACGTCGACGACGAGGTCGATGCTGGGCTTGGCGACTGTTCCAACGGAGACCGTGCCGAGCTCACCGGATTTGTAGCCCGCGAACTCGTCGGTGACCTGGTCGAGATCGGCCAGCACGCTCTTGCCGCCACGGATCAGGATCGACCCATAGGCCGTCGGTTCGACGCCGCGCGCCGTGCGCTCGAACAAGGGAACCCGCGCCAGCGCCTCGATTTCGGCGAGCATCTTCGATGCCGCGGATTGGGTGATGTTCAACCGCTCGGCGGCGAGCTGCAACTTGCGCTCATTGTCGAGAGCGACCAGCAGGCGCAGCTGGCGCAGTTTCAGATTACTGATCACGGCCCGCCACCATCCTGCCCGGAAAGAGCCTCTTCCGCTCCGACTAAACCGGAACGGGGCTCCAGATTCTGCTTTGAGGCGTTTTCTTGACGCGAGCCGGCAGCCGCTTCGCCGGAAAACGCTCCAGGGTTCCCGCGTTTATACCGCGGTGCATCATGACAGTTTCGCCGTGGCTCCATTCCCAAATGCCATTAGTCACGCGGCAGTCGATTACACAACAATGAAGAAGACTTGCAAGAGCAACGCGACGAACCGCTGCGGGTGCGCCAGGTGCCGCCCCGAACAGCGCAGTGATCGTCTGCCGAATCGAAAAACAGGAAGGGATGGGAACGATGAGCGACGATGTCGAGAAGCGCGCGATCGGAAAGATGATGCGGCGGCTGATTCCGTTCCTCATCCTGTGTTACTTCGTGGCCTATCTCGATCGCGTCAATGTCGGCTTCGCCAAGCTGCATATGAACGCGGCGCTCGGCCTCAGCGAGGCCGCCTACGGGCTCGGCGCCGGCCTGTTCTTCATCGGCTACTTCTTCTTCGAGGTGCCCTCCAACATCCTGCTGGAGCGGTTCGGTGCGCGGCGTTGGATCGCCCGCATCATGATCAGCTGGGGCATCGTCTCGGCCGCATTTGCCTTCATCCCGCAGATGTCCGCGGCGAGCGGCCTGTCGAGCGAATGGATCTTCTACTTCCTGCGCCTCCTGCTCGGCGCCTGCGAAGCCGGCTTCTTCCCGGGCATCATCTTCTACCTGACGCTCTGGTTCCCGTCGGTGTACCGCGCGCGCGTCATCAGCCTGTTCATGCTCGCGATCCCGATCTCGAGCATCATCGGGGCGCCGATCTCGGGATTGCTGCTCAACCTGTCGGGCGCCGGCCTGACCGGATGGCAGTGGCTGTTCATTTGCGAGGCATTGCCGTCGGTCCTGGTCGGCTTCGCTGTCCTGACCTTCCTGCCGGACTTTCCGCGCCAGGCAAGCTGGCTGCAGCCGGACGAGGTCAAGTGGATCCAGACCACGCTTGAGCGCGAGCGGCAGCAAACCGAGGCCGTGGAGCATATTTCCGTCCTGCAGTCGCTCACCGACTCGCGGGTCCTTGCCTGCGCCTTCGTGTATTTCTGCCTCAACGCGGCAAGCTACGGCGTCGCATTCTTCCTGCCCACCATCATCAAGGCGTTTGGCGTCACCGACACCCAGACCGGCTTGATCGCGGCCCTGCCCTTCGTGTTCGGCGCGGTCGGCATGGTGCTGCTCGGCCGCCACTCCGACAAGACCGGCGAGCGGCGATACCATGTCGCCGGCGCGCTGACGCTCGCCGCCGTCGGTATCGGCCTTGCCGGACTGGTATCGAATCCGGTGCTGATCGTCGCCCTGCTCTGCCTTGCGCAGATCGGCGTGTCGGCGGTGCCGCCGATGTTCTGGCCGATGCCGGCCGGCATTCTGACCGGCGCCTCGGCGGCGGCAGGCATTGCCGCGATCAACTCGCTCGGCAACCTGTCAGGCTTCGCCGGCCCATTCGCCGTCGGCTATCTGAAGGACCTGACCGGCAGCTTTACGGCAGGGCTGCTGCTGCTCGCCGTGATGGGACTGATCGGCGCGCTGGTCACGATCAGGCTGCGGATCGATCCGGTGCTCGAGCGAACCGCGCGCGCGCCGATGATGGCGCACTAGACATCGGGCGCCTGCACCGGAAGGGAACGGCGCCTGTAATACCCGTCACCTGCCGGCGGCCGCCTTGCTTGCGGCCGCCTTGGCGACCTCGCGGATACAGGCGATGAAGATCTCGGCGGTCGGACCCAAGGTGCGGCCTTTCAACGTGACGATCGCAGCCGAGACGGCGGCCGCCCGCGGAAGCTGAACCGGAAGCACCTTCAGGCCGAGATCGCCGCCGGCAAACCGCGCGACCGAGCCCGGCAGCACGGTGATGAAGCGGCCGGTCGCGGCGAGCCGGCAGCACAAATGAAGCGACAGCGTCGTGATCGGCGCGCTTGGTGTCTGCATTCCGAATTCGCGAAACATCTCCGCCACCGCGGCGCCCGGAAACGTGTCCGGCGGAGGCAACACCCAGCGCTCGTGTGCGAGGTCGGCCAATTCGAGCCTGGATGCGCGCGCCCATTTGCTTCGCCTACCCGCGACCACGACGCGCCGATCATCGAGCAAGGGCTCGACCGCCAAGTCCGTCTCGTCAAACGGCGTCGGCGTCCATCCAAGCAACAGATCGATGTTACGTTCGCGCAGTTCGCGGTAGCGTAGATCGCTGAGAACGGTCTGCGCGATATTGATGCGGATGCCGGGATGCTGCCGCGTGAAGCGGTCGATCGCCACCGGAAGCAAGCCCGCTGCGATGCTCTCCGTGCTGCCGATGCGCAACTCTCCGATGCTCGGATCGGCCAGAAACTCGAGCTCCTGCAAGCCTTGGGTAAGCTCGTCGAAGATCGAGACCCCGCGTCGCACCAGAGCATGGCCATAGGCCGTCAGTTCGATGCCGTTACGGCAACGATCGAACAGCCGAAGGCCGAGCACTTGCTCCATGTCGCTGACCGCCCGCGATATCGCCGGCTGCGACACCGCGAGCTCCGCGGCAGCCTTCGCCATGCTGCCGCGCTGCGCGATGACGAGCAGGATGTGCAGGTCGCGCAGCTTGATCCGGCGTCGGGCACGCTCGATGTCCTGCATCAGCGATTCTTACCAAAACGGTTATGGACGCCTCAGACACTAGCATTGGACGTTTATCCCCGCCTCACGCATCCTCCGCGTGCGATGACGCAGATCGTCGCGCCCCGGACGGCGCGGCTCCACGACCATGGAGGCATGCATGTTGACCCGTCGCGACGTCCTGAGCGCGTCAGCGGCCGGTGCCGCACTCGCCGCCGCGGGTCTGGTCCGGCCAGTCGGCGCGCAGCCCCGCCTGAAGACCGCCCATATCCTGACCGGCTACACGCCCGGATTGCCGGACGCCGTAGCAAGGCTGGTTGCCGGGCAGATGAAGGATTATGCCGATTCCATCGTCGTTGAGACCCGGCCCGGCGCGAGCGGCCGGATTGCGATCGAGGCGGTGAAGAACGCCGAGGCCGATGGATCGGTCATGCTGCTCGCGCCGCTTGGGTTCATCGCGCTGTTTCCACACACCTACAAGTCGCTCGCATACGCACCGCAGGACTTCACGCCGGTATCGACCGTCGGCTCATTCGCGACGCTGCTGGCGGTCGGCCCGAAAGTCCCGAACGACGTCAGGAGCCTCGCCGACTTCGTCGCCTGGTGCCGCGCCAACCCGAGACAGGCGACCTACGGCACGCCGGGCGTCGGCACCACGCTGCATTTCATCGGTGCGATGCTCGGCCGAACCGCGGGCTTCGACTATCTCCACGTGCCCTATCAAGGCAGAGGGGCGGTCCAGGATCTCCTGAAGGGCGAGATCGCGTCGGCCGTGATGCCGATCGACAGCCTGCTGGGCCAGGTCCAGTCCGGACAGCTTCGCGCTCTGGCGACGACCGGTCCCAGCCGTCTCAAATCTCTCCCCAATGTGCCGACGGTGGCGGAAGCCGGTTACCCCGGGCTTCAGGACGTGACCTGGTTCGGCATCTTCCTGCCGGCAAAGACGCCCGCGGCAATCGTCGCGCAACTCAACAGCGCGATCCAGGCGTCGTTGCGCACCAACGAGGTCAAGTCCGGCATGGCCAAACTGTCGGTCGACGTCGACGCAATCGCGATGAATGACTTTGCGCAACTGCTCGCCACCGAATCCGATCGCTGGAAAGGGATCGTGCGGGCGACCGGATTTACCCCGACGGGCTGACGGTGGCGCTCAGGCGGCCACCACCCGCGGGCCCCCTACGACCACTTCCGACGCCGTGCACGGCTTGCTCAGCATCGTCACTTCGGCAAAGCCGACCGCCTTGAGTTGCTCGACCATCGAGCGGCGGGCATCCTGCGCCATGGCGGCGTCCGGCACGACGACCGCCTGCGCCTTCGCGGTCAGCAATTCGGCCGGCAGGTCGACGGCCGAACCGGCGTCGAGCAGCACGTGGTCGTAGACCCTGAGCAGCGCGTCGATCGCAAGGGCGAGCCGCGGCGATTGCAGATGCGAGCGATCGAAGCCCGGACGCCCGGCGCTGACGATCTGAACACGCGACTGCCGATCCTTGGTGATGATCTGCGCGAAGGTCGCCTCGCCCTGCATCAGCTCGGCAAGGCCGGGCGCCGCCGGATCGACGGTCGCCGACGTCAGTACCGGCGAGGACGCGACGAGATCGACGACGACGACCTTGACCTGGCGCGCCATCAGACGCGCCAGCGTCAGGGCGGTCAGCGTAACGCTCTCAGCCGCGGCCGGGCCGAGCACGGTGACCTTGTGGGCGGCGGGACCGGCGGCGACGAGGCGCTGGGCGAGCTCATCGATCTCGTCAACCGTCTGGGCGGCCGCAGGCTGCGGCTCATAGGCAGCCACAGGCTCCAGCGGCAGTTCGGGCTCCACCGCCAGCCTCGGCGCGACCGGCGATGCGAGCGCGGGTTCAGGCGACAGCGCCGGCGCGGGCTGGTCCACGGTTGCGGCATCCATGACCGGCTCGCGGCGCCTGATCACGGCAGCCGCCGGCGCGAAGGCGCGGCCAACCGCACCGGGCGCGGAGATGCGCAGCAGCTCGCCGGTGATGATGATGCCGGACGACAGCAGCAGCGTCGCCAGCGTCGCGATCAGCACGATCGGCAGCTTCTTCGGATAGGCCGGCGTATTCGAAACCGAGGCGCGCGAGATGATGCGACCGTCGGTCGGCGCGGCCTCGATGTTCTCGCGCGCCGTCGCCTCGCGATACTTGGCGAGATATGCCTCCAGCAGGTCGCGCTGCGCCTTGGCTTCGCGCTCCAGCCCGCGCAGTTGCACGTCCTGGCTATTGCTCGACGATGCCTGCTTCTTCGACTGGTCAAGGCTCGCCTGCAGCGCCATGACACGGCCATCGGCGACGCGGGCGTCATTGTCCAGCGAGCGCGAAACCTTGCCGGCTTCCTCGCGCAATTGCCGGTCGAGATCGGCGATCTGCGCCTTCAATTCCTTGATGCGCGGATGGTTGTCGAGCAGCGTCGACGACTGCTCGGCAAGCTGCGCGCGCAGCGTGCCGCGCTGTTCGGCGAGCCGGCGGATCAGCTCGGAATTGAGCACTTCCGACGCCTCGATCGGCTTGCCGCCCTGAAGCATCTCCCGGATCAGCCGCGCCTTGGTCTCGGCATCCGCCTTCAGCGCGCGGGCATTGTTGAGCTGCGTGTTCAGCTCACCCATCTGCTGGTTCGACAGCGGGATGTTGTTGGTGCCGACGAACAGGCTCGACTTCGAGCGGAATTCCTCGACGCGCGAATCCGCGTCCGCGACCTTGGTGCGCAGCTTGTCGATCTCGCCGAGCAGCCATGTGCTGGCGGATTTGGCCTGGTCCTGTCGCGCGGCCTGCTGCAACACGAGATAACCGTCCGCGATCGAGTTGGCGACGCGCGCCGCAAGCTCGGGATCTTCCGACTGGAACTCGATCACCATGACGCGCGACTTGTCGACCGCAAAAGCCTGGAAGCGCTCGTAATAGGAATCAAGCACCCGCTCTTCCGGCGTCAGGCTGAACGGATCACGGCCGATGCCGAACAGCGCCAGCAGCGACTTCAACGGCGAAAAGCCCCTCAGCACCGGATCGAACTCCGGACGCTCGGCCAGCTTGTTCTTCTTGATGATGTCGCGCGCGAGATCGCGCGACAGCAACAGCTGCACCTGACTCGTCACCGCCTCGGCGTCGAGCGAGGTGCGCTCCAGGTCGCGCTCGCCGTTCGGACGCAGGAAGGCGTTCTCGCGATTGTCGATCAGAATTCGCGCTTCCGACTTGTAGCGCGGCGTCACGACATTGACCGCGGCAAGCGACAACGCGAACACCAGCACGGTCGGCCCGATGATCCAGCCGCGCTTGCGCGCCAGCGCGCGGCCGAGCACGTGCAGGTCGAGATCGGCCGCCTCCGCCGGACGCGCCGGCTTGTCAGGAGCCGATATCGGCGCAGCCGGCTTCACGACGGCCTCGTCGGCAACGGGCGCAGACTTCGGCAACGCCCGTTGCACGACGGCCTCATCCTTGCCTCTACGCCAGAATGCAAAACGCATAACGAACTCCCGCGGACGCCGCGACTCCACCTCAATGGCGGCGATTACAGTCCATTAAGGTTGCCGCTGGGTTAATCGGCGGGGTTGACGGACATGGCTGCTACCACCCGCCCCGTCATTCTTTGTTAACCATGAGTGCCGTTAATCGGGGCCGATCTTGTCGCGGGATTCCTCACATGCGCGATCTGCGCGCTCCCCTTGTTTGTCTGGTCGCTGCGCTCGCTCTGTCGGGCTGCATGGGCCGGTCGTCGCCGGTCGCTGGCGACCCAGGCCTCGATTCGATGGCGTATGCTACCCCGGTGGCCTATGCCGAGCCCGCGCCGACGCTCGGCGGCTATAATCTCGGCCCCGGCGACAAGCTCCGCGTCGTGGTCTACGGCCAGGAAGGCCTGACCAATTCCTACGCGATCGACGCCGCGGGCGCGATCACCATGCCGCTGATTGGCTCGGTGCCGGCACGCGGCCGCACGCCGGCCGGGCTTGCCGGCGAAATCTCGGCACGGCTGCGCAACGGATTTATCCGCGAGCCTTCGGTGGCGGTCGAGATCGAGGCCTACCGGCCGTTCTTCATCCTCGGCGAGGTCCAGGCCCCCGGCCAGTATCCCTATGTGCCCAACATGACGGTCGAAAGCGCGGTCGCGATCGCCGGCGGCTTCTCGCCGCGCGCCAGGCGCGACGAGGTCACCCTCACCCACACCGATGCATCGGGCGCGGGCCGCTTCGTCGCTCCGCTGGGCACGCCGATCGGCCCGGGTGACACCGTGTTCGTCGGCGAGCGCTGGTTCTGATCGATGGCGCAGGATCAAACCCAGCAACCGCCGCTCCGCATCCTGCATGTCGTCCGTGCCCCGGTCGGCGGCATCATTCGTCATATCCTCGACGTCGCCAACGGCCAGATCGAACGCGGCCACCATGTCGGCATCGTCGCCGACAGCCTGACCGGCGGCGCGCGGGCCGACGCGGCGCTTGCCGAGATCGAGCCCCGGCTCAAGCTCGGCGTCCACCGCGTCGCGATCCGCCGTGAGCCGCGCTTCGCCGACTTCATGGTCTGGGCCCACATCGCCGGCCTGATCCGCAAGCTGAAACCCGATGTCGTCCACGGGCATGGCGCCAAGGCCGGCGCCTATGTCCGGCTGCGGCGGCGGTCGAGCAAGGTGATCCGGGTCTACACGCCGCATGGCGGCTCGCTGCACTACCCGCTCGACACCTGGAAGGGCCGCTTCTACAGCCAGCTCGAGCGCACCCTGATGAACAGCACCGACCTGTTCCTGTTCGAGAGCGCGTTTGCCCGCGACACCTATCAGCGCACCGTCGGCAAGCCGGCAGGCCTCGTGCGCTGCGTGTTCAACGGCGTCACCGCGGAGGAATTCGAACCGGTCCCCGGCGCCGACGATGCCACCGACGTGGCCTATGTCGGCGAGTTCCGGCGCATCAAGGGCGCCGATCTCCTGATCGACGCGGTGGCGAAGCTGCGCGCCGAGGGCAAGCCGGTGACGTTGACGCTCGGCGGTGACGGCGAGGAATTCGAGCGCCTCAAGGAGCAGGTGAAGCGGCTGTCGCTCGGCGAGGCCGTCCGCTTCATCGGTCACGTCAAGGCGCGCTATGGCTTTTCGAAGGGCAGCCTGCTCGTGGTGCCCTCGCGCGGCGATTCGATGCCCTATGTAGTGATCGAGGCGGGCGCGGCCGGCGTTCCGATGATCGCCGCCGATGTCGGCGGCATCCCGGAGATCTTCGATACCCAGACCGACGCCCTGTTCGCGCCGAGCAATGCCGGAGCGATGGCCGACGCGATCAAGGCCGCGCTCGACGATCCCGCCGCGACCGCGGCACGCGCCGAGAGACTGCGCGAGCGGATTTCGGAACATTTCTCGCAAAGCGCGATGGTCGAGGGTGTACTGGCCGGCTATCGCGACGCATTTGCCAAACGTTAACCACTTCTTGCACACGTAACCGTTTCTTCCGATTTGTCCCCTTAAGTCACGTCCGGGGGAATTTTCGTGCTGCGCGCGGATGCCCATCTGCATGCGCAGGAATGGACGTGGACTCGTGGAACCGTTTAACGCACGCTCGATGCTGGATGCCGCTGCGTCTGCGACGGCCGCTCAGCCGCAGATCGAACGGCGCCGGCGCCTCTCGCCGGCCGCGCTCGCCGTTACCAACCAGAAGGTTCGCGGCGCTTACTCGCCGGTCGTGATCGCCGGCGTGGTTCGCCTCGCCGACTTCGTGCTGCTCAGCCTGGTCGGCGTCGGGCTCTATCTCGCCTATGTCAGGCCGCTCGCCGGCGGCAGCATTCACTGGGGATATATCGCATCGATCCTCGGCATGTCGGCTGCCGCCGTGGTCTGCTTCCAGGCCGCCGATATCTACCAGGTGCAGATCTTCCGCGGCCAGCTTCGCCAGATGACACGCATGATCTCGTCATGGGCCGTCGTGTTCCTGCTGTTCATCGGCATCTCCTTCCTGGTCAAGCTCGGTGGCGAGGTCTCGCGGGTCTGGCTGTCGTCGTTCTTCTGCGTCGGCCTTGCGGTGCTGATCGCCGAACGGCTGCTGCTGCGATCGATGGTGCGCGCCTGGGCGCATGACGGCCGGCTCGACCGCCGCACCATCATCGTCGGAGCAGACCACAATGGCGAGCAGCTGATCGAGGCGCTGAACGCCGAGGATGATTCCGACATCCATCTGCTCGGCGTGTTCGACGACCGCAATGACGATCGCGCCACTAATACCTGCGCCGGCTCACCGAAACTCGGCAAGATTGATGACATCGTCGAATTCGCCCGCCGCACCCGCGTCGACCTCGTGCTGTTCGCGCTGCCGATCTCGGCGGAGACCCGCATCCTGGAAATGCTGAAGAAGCTGTGGGTGCTGCCGGTCGACATCCGCCTGTCGGCCCATACCAACAAGCTGCGCTTCCACCCCCGTTCCTATTCCTATATCGGCAAGGTGCCGACGCTCGATATGTTCGAGGCGCCGATCACCGACTGGGATCTGGTGCTGAAATGGCTGTTCGACCGCGTGGTCGGCGGTCTGGCCTTGCTTGCGGCGCTGCCAGTGTTGGGATTGGTGGCGCTCGCGGTGAAACTCGACAGCCCCGGCCCGGTGCTGTTCCGCCAGAAGCGCTTCGGCTTCAACAACGAGCGGATCGACGTCTACAAATTCCGCTCGCTCTACCACCACCAGGCCGACCCCACCGCTTCCAAGGTGGTGACCAAGAACGATCCACGCGTGACCCGCGTCGGCCGCTTCATCCGCAAGACCTCGCTCGACGAATTGCCGCAACTGTTCAACGTCGTGCTGAAGGGCAATCTCTCGCTGGTCGGCCCGCGCCCGCACGCCGTGCAGAGCAAGCTGGAGAACCGCCTGTTCGACGAGGCAGTCGACGGCTACTTCGCCCGCCACCGCGTCAAGCCCGGCATCACCGGCTGGGCGCAGATCAACGGCTGGCGCGGCGAGGTCGACACCGACGAGAAGATCCAGAAGCGCGTCGAATACGACCTCTATTACATCGAGAACTGGTCGGTGCTGTTCGACCTCTACATCCTGCTCAAGACCCCGTTCTCGCTGCTGACGAAAAGCGAGAACGCGTACTGAAGGTTGAGACTTACTGACGTCGTTGCGAGCGCAGCGAAGCAATCCATATCGCGGCTCGGGGATAGATGGATTGCTTCCTCGCTTCGCTCCTCGCAATGACGAAGCAATGTGTTGAGTGCTTGTACCAAGTTGCGTGAGTATCCGATGGCCTATGCGGCGACAGTCGGGACGTCCCATTCGCTGACATCAGCACCAACGGGCGTGCTGGCGCTGCAGCGGGCGCTGGTGTGGCTGGCCGGCGCGTCCGGCGCCATCGTGTTCATCGAGCCGAGCCCGTATGAGCTCGTCACGCTGACTGCCTGCGTGCTGTTCTTCGCCACGGGCCTGCGCATGCGGCTCGTGTTCATGCCGCTGCTGTTCACATTGATCGTGCTCAATGTCGGCTACAGCATCGGTGCGGTGCCGTTCCTCGACAAGCCGGAGGTGGTGAACTGGATCCTGACCTCCTGGTACATGGCCATCACCGTCATCTTCTTCGCGATGGTGATGTCGGAGGATACCGAAGCCCGCCTCGACATGCTGCGCCGCGGCCTGATCGTCGGCGCGATGATCGCTTCGCTCGCCGGCATCGCCGGCTACTTCCGTCTGGTGCCCGGCGGCTACGACCTGCTGACGCTGTATGACCGCGCCCGCGGAACCTTCAAGGACCCGAACGTGCTCGGCGCCTTCCTGATCCTGCCGGCGCTGTTCACGCTGCAGAGCGTCGTCTCCGACCGCTTCGGCAAGGCATTCCGCAACGCCATCGCCTTCGGCATCATTTCGCTTGCGATCCTGCTGTCGTTCTCCCGCGCCGCCTGGGGCGGCCTCGTCATCACCGCGGCCTTCATGCTGGCGCTGATGGTGTTCACCAGCCGCTCGCAGGCGCAGCGCTCGCGCATCATCGTGATGACCCTGATCGCCGCGATCCTGGCCGTGGCGCTGATCGCGGTGCTGCTCTCGATCGGCTCGGTCGCCGACATGTTCAAGCAGCGCGCGAGCTTCGACCAGAGCTATGACGAAGGCCGCTTCGGCCGGTTCGGCCGCCACATCCTCGGCGCCCAGATGGCGCTGGAGCTGCCGTTCGGCATCGGGCCGCTGCAATTCCACACCTACTTCCCCGAGGACACCCACAATTCCTATCTCAACGCCTTCATGTCGGGCGGCTGGATCTCGGGGATCTGCTATCCGGCGCTGGTGTTCGTCACCGCGATCATCGGCTTCCGCTACATCTACATGCGGGTGCCGTGGCAGCGCGGCTATCTCGCGGTCTTCTCGGCGTTCCTCGGCTTCGTCGGCGAGAGCTTCATCATCGATACCGACCACTGGCGGCACTTCTGGATGATGCTGGGCACGATGTGGGGCATGTATGCGGCAGCCGAGCACTACCGCGCGACGTCGGCACGGATCATCGACGAGTCTTCGGCGGCATCTTGAGACTGGCGCGCTGCTCCGGCGGCATGTCGATCACCGCCTTCAATGCTCCGGTCGCTTCCAGCACGCCCTTGTAGCCGTCATTGGCGAAACGCAGCAGCAAGCGCAGTTCGTCGTCGGTGTAGCTGCTCCACAGCTTGAGCATCGCCTCCTGCATCGGCACGTAGAACTTGCCGATCTCCGCCGCTTTTTCCTCCACCACCGAGATGAAGACCTTGCGGCGGTCGCTCTCGTCCCGCTCGCGGCGCACGTAACCCGCTTTCTCCAGACGATCGACCACGCCGGTGATCGCGCCGGTGGTCAGCCCGGTGACCTCGGCGAGGCGCCCCGCGGTCACCCGCCCCTCGAGGTGCAGGATGTCCATGCATTCCATGTCGGAATTGGAAATTCCGGCCATGTTTGCAACGGCTTGGCCATACATCACGCCCTGCGCGGATGACCGGCGCATTGCCTCCTCGAGTTCCTGCATCAGCGCTTGGCGCGACGTCATGCTTGACAAATCGGTTCCTATATCTTACTCGCCTAATATCTTATACACTAAGATAATTAGAAACTGACCTTTCCTATCCCACACGGATGCATGGAGCAAGGCATGACCTCACGTCCCCGTAAAGCTCTGATCATCGGCGCCGGCATCGCAGGTCCTGTCACCGCGATGTTCCTGACCCGCGCCGGAATCGAGACCGAGCTCTATGAAGCCTGGCCCTACTCCACCGGGATCGGCGGCGGGTTGCAGATCGCGCCGAACGGCATGCATGTGCTGGCCGAGCTCGGCCTCGCCGACGAGTTGATCCGCAACGGCTCGATCGCGGAGTCCTTCGACTTCTATTCGCAGGGCGGCAAGAGGCTCGGCTCGCTCAATCAGAATATGCAGCAACGCTTCGGCCAGCCCGCCGTGAACATGTGCCGCGCCACGTTGAACGAGACGCTGATCGACAAGGCCTGGGCCTCCAACGTGTCGGTGTTCTTCGAGAAGAAACTGGTGAAGATCGAAGACCGCGGCGACCAGCCCGTGATCGCCTATTTCAACGACGGCACCACCGCCGAGGGTGATTTCGTGATCGGCGCCGACGGCGTGCACTCTGCGGTGCGGCGCCACGTGATCCCTGACGGCCCGGCGCCGTTCGACACCGGGCTGATCGGCTTCGGCGGATTCGTGCCCCGCGCGGTGATCGAGAAGCTGCCGATCGGCCGGAGGGTGGCGACCACGTTCGGGCAAAGCGGCTTCTTCGGCTATGGGATGTGCAGCCCCGATCCGGACACGGGCGCGATGTGGTGGAGCACGCAGCCGTCGCACGGCATGACCGCGGCGGCCTACCGCCTGCGGAGCCAGGACGCAATCAGGCAGCATCTGCGCGATTTCCACGCCGGCTGGCACGCGCCGATCCCCGAGATCATCGAAGCCGCCCAGAATATCGTGGTGACCGACACGCTCGACGTCGCGACGCTGCCGACCTGGTCGCGCAAGCGCACGCTATTGATCGGCGACGCCGCGCACGCGACGAGCCCGCATGCCGGCCAAGGCGCATCGCTGGCGCTGGAGGACGCGCTGCGGCTCGGCATCCTGATGCGCGACGGCCAGGAGCTCGGCATGACGTTCCAGGCCTTCGAGCACGAGCGGCGCCCGCGCGCCGAGAAGATCGTGGCGATCGCCCGCCGCAACGGCAACAGCAAGCGCGAGTTCAGCCCGACCGGCGCCTGGCTGCGCGATCATATCCTGAAGCTGCTGCTGCCGGTGTCGTCCAAGGGCATGGACTTCATGTACGCGTATAATCCGCGCGCGGCCGCGTAGCGCCTCTCCCCGTCCTTCACGGGGTCGAGACGAGCGAAGCTCGCTCTTAGAGGGTTGGGGTGAGGGGCTCTCTCCACGAGCAATGCGATCGGACGGACCTGTACCCCCTCACCCGGATCGCATCTGACGATGCGATCCGACCTCTCCCCGCAAGCGGGGCGAGGTAAGCGAAGTTACTTCTCGACCTCGAACGTCAGTCCGGCGTGATCGACCAGGCGCTTGATCAGCTTGTGCTGCATCGCGGCTCCCGGCGTCCAGAAGCCGGCGGCGACGTCGGGTGTATCGCGCAGCAGGCAGATCGCGCATTCCGAGATCATCTTCGAGGTCGAGCCGTAGCCGGGATCGCGATCGCCCTTGATGCCGGCGCGGACCATGCGGCCGTCAGGCGCGACCGCGAGATAAAGCAGATCGTAGCGGCCGTTCTCGCGCTCCTCCTTTGACGGCCCCTCGCCCGGCTTCGGCGCGCTTGGGCCGGTCTTCTCGGAATTCAACGCCATCACCTTCTTGGCGTTGGCCTCGCCCTTCTCGCCCGGGCCGGTCAGGACCATCTCGTCGTAGACGAAGTCCTGTCCGTAGGGAAAGCCCATCAGCATGTTGGAGCGGTGCACGTTGCGCGTGTTGATCAGCGCCATCATGAACGGCGCGGTCCAGGAGTGCAGATCCTCGTCGTAGCCCGGCTTGCTGCCGCGCGGCTGCTTCGGACCCTCGAAGCCCGGCGTCAGCGCGAACGGGTTGTTGAGGATCGCAACCAGGCTGAGGTCCTTGGCGACCGCATCGAAGGTCGCCTTGGCGCTCGCCGCGGTGCCGCCGGACAGCGTGCCGCGCATGTCGCGCACGCGGCCCTTGATGCGCGGCGCCGGCGCGCCGAACACGCGCCTCGCTTCCTCCTGCACGAAGAACGCGCCCAGTTCGAACGGCACCGAGTCGAAACCGCAGGAGAACACGATGCGCGCGCCGCTGGCCTTCGCGGCGGCTTCGTATTTGTCGATCATCTGCCGCATCCAGATCGGCTCGCCGCAGAGATCGAAATAGTCGGTGCCGCTTTCCACGCAGGCCGCGATCAGCTCGTTGCCATAGAGCTGATACGGTCCGACCGTCGAGATGACAGACCTGGTTTGCGCAAGCATCGCCTTCAGCGAGGCGGCATCGCCGGCATCGGCGACGATCAGCGGCGTGTCGGCGGGCGCGCCGATCGCGTCGCGAACCGAGGCGAGCTTGTCCTTGCTGCGCCCGGCCATCGCCCATTTCAGGCTGCCGACGCGATAATGCGCCGCGAGATATTCGGCGACGAGCTGGCCGGTGAAGCCGGTCGCACCGTAGACGACGATGTCGAGTTTCGACGAGGACATGGATCAGGCTCCCTGCGCAGCGAATTGGGCGCCCTTTTGTCATCGCGGGCGCGGCGACGCAATCGGCTATTTCTTGTACGAGACGCCCATGCCGGCGCGCACGTCGGCCTGGATGCCGTAGGGCGCGATCGGGTAGCGCAAACCGTTCTTGGCGAGCTGCTTCATGCCGGCGATCGCCTTCACCAGATAGGCCGGCGGCAGTGCCATCAGCATCTCCTCGTCCGGCACGCCGCCATAGCGGCGCTCGGCGAAGCACGGCAGCGACAGGCTCGGCTCGCCGGTCTTCAGCGCCCGCCCCCACGAATCCGCGCAGGCGGTCTCGCCGACCACGCCCCATTCGAACTTCTTGTAGCCGGTGTACTGCAGCCCGTTGATCAGGATGATCATCTGGCCCGGCGTCGCATAGACCAGGCAGATGTCGGGCGGGTTGAGCCGCCCGCTGGTCAGCGGGCTGACCGCCATCGCCTGGTACTGACCGTACGGCACCACGTCGAGCGCCTCCTGGCGCTTGCGCGCGTCTTCGGCAGTGCCGTGCCAGACGCCGACATAGTTCTCGCCGGCAAGCCATTTCTCATCCTGCGGCGCGAGCCCGATCACGGCGCGGCATTGCGCGCCGACCAGATCGTCGCCGGTGATGCCGACGGTCCAGCCGAGCCGCGAGGCCATGCTGACGATCTGGTCCGTGGTGTGGACCGCCGACGGACGGCGGATTTTCGGGATCGCCTCCATCTCCTCGGCGCGCGCGAACATCTTGATGCCGATCACCGTGGTCTTCAGCCGCAGCAGATTGTTCAGATCGGTGACGATCGCGCCGAGGTCGAACTGTTCCGGCGGTGTCTGCTGTTGCATGGCGTGAACTCCCGTGATCGGCGGCTTGGCGCCGCCTGTTGCGTCGATGTTAGGATTGGCCGTTGGAGGCGACAAGTGCCTACGCCTCAGCGCGCGGCCGGCCCCGGCAGCAAATCATCGGTTCGGCCGGCCAGGTGATAGGCCAGAAGCCCGATCCACTCGCGTGTGCCGAGATCGGTGCGCGACAGGCCCTCGATCGCAAGCGTCGCGAAGCTGAAGACATTGCCGACGCGCCAGTCGACCGGATAGGCCTCGACGTTGAATCCCGCCTTGCGGAACAGCCCGACCGAGCGCGGCATATGGTAGGCCGAGGTGACGAGCAGCCAGCGCTCGCCCGGCTTGGGATCGACCAGTGCCCTGGAGAACTCGGCGTTCTCCACCGTGTTGCGGGAGCGGCGCTCGATGATCAATCGCGACCTGGCAATGCCGAGCCCCTCGAACATCTCGGCGGCATAGTCGGCTTCGCGCGCATCGTTCGAGATCAGGTTCGCGCTGCCGCCGGTGAACACGAGGCGTGCATTCGGATATCTGCGCGCGAGCGTCGCCGCCGCGATGACGCGATCGGCCGCGCTGCGCACCACCGGCGTGCCATGCGCAACCGACAGATCGGCATCGATCGAGCCGCCGAGCACGATGATGCCGTCCGGCGCGCCGCGCGAGGCATCCCATGGCGGGAAGCGCTGCTCCAATGTGGAGATCAGGACATTGCCGAGCGGCGAGAAGCCGCAGATCGCGAGCAGCAGCAGCGCGGCCACCATCAACCTGCGGCCGAGGCGCGCAAACCGCGTCAACAGCAGCACGGTGCCGATCACGCCGATACCGATCAGGAAGTTGATCGGCAACAGCATGATGCCGAGCGTCTTGGAGAGCACAAAAAACAAGAGAAGCCCCTGCGAAGTTCTGCTACAGCGTCATACGCTGCTGGGAAACTAATCAAAAGCCGTCACATGACCCATCATCATCTGAAGTCGAGCCCTGAAACCTGCCATTGGGGCTTCTTTGAAGCCAAGCTGAAACCGGTTCTGACCGTTGCGAGCGGCGACGAGATCACGATCGAGACTGTCAGCGGCGGCCCGGACGTGGTGCCCGACCGCGGCAAATTCTTCGTTCCGCCGGAGCTCGACGAGATCCATGCGAAGTGCGAGCGGATGGTACCCGGACACATTCTGACCGGCCCGATCGCGGTTGCCGGCGCCGAACCCGGCGACGTGCTTGAGGTCGATATTCTCGACGTTCAGCTGCGACAGGACTGGGGCTACAATCTGATCAAGCCATTGTCCGGCACCCTGCCCGACGATTTCCACGAAACACGCGTCCTCAACATCCCGCTCGATCGCGGGCGCATGGTCGGCCGCATGCCCTGGGGGCTCGATCTGCCGCTCAAGCCGTTCTTCGGCGTGATGGGCGTGTCACCGCCGCCGGCATGGGGCCGCATCTCCTCGCTGATCCCGCGCGCGATGGGCGGCAATCTCGACAACAAGGAGCTCGGCGCCGGCGCCAAGCTCTATCTGCCGGTGTTCGTTCCGGGCGCGCTGTTCTCCTGCGGCGACGGCCATGGCGTGCAGGGCGACGGCGAGGTCTGCGTCACCGCGATCGAGACCGCGCTGACCGGCCGCTTCCGCCTCACACTGCGCAAGGATATCAAGCTCGCCTATCCGCGCGCAGAGACCGCGGATCATTACATGACCATGGCGATGGATCCCGATCTCGACCAGTGCGTGGTGCGGGCGCTGCGCGACATGATCGTGCTGCTCGGCGAGAAGCGCAATCTGTCGCGTGAGGACGCCTACACGCTGTGCAGCCTGGCTGCCGACCTGCGCGTGACGCAGACGGTCAACGGCTCCAAGGGCATCCACTGCATGATCGCCAAATCCGTGGTCCACGGCTGAGATCGTCATTCCGGGATGGTCCGAAGGACCAGACCCGGAATCTCGAGACTCCCCGGTGCGCAATTCGCGCACCTGGGGTTCGGCTCGGCGAGCCGCCCCGGAATGACTGAGTGCTATGGCCGCACTTGTGTTCCGCGAGCACGGCTCGATACAATCCCCGTCCCAACGAACAAGAATGGACGGGGACGGATATGCTGAAGGACAGGCTTTCGCGGGCCGACGAGGCTGCGCGCGACAGGGAGATGCAGGAGACGCTCGCCGCCTGCCCGCGCATCCTCGACCTCATTGCCCGCGGCCCGCAGGGCGCACCGGACGCTGAAGCCGCGATCTATCTGCGCTCGCCGCTCGATCCCAACCCGGTCGTGATCTCGAACGATCATTTGATGGGCTGCATCAAGGCCGCTGAGACCTATTTTCGTAAGCTCGGCATCGGCAAGGACGATGCGGTGGCTGTCCTGCTCCCGGCGTGCCCCGCGACCGTTGTCGCGATCTTCGGCGCTGCCGCCTGCGGTGTCGCCGAGCCGCTCAATTTGCTGTTCACGCGCGAAGCGATCGTCGCCCAGCTCAATGCGATCAACGCAAAGCTGTTGCTGGCGCCGCCGCCGGGCATGCCGGGCGGGCTCTATGAGCGGGTCGAGGGCCTGCAGCGCGAGGTGCCGTCCCTGAAGCGCATCGTGATCGTGCCGCTCGACGGCAGCATCGCCTTCGACGGCGAGGTGCTGCAGCCTGATCCCGCCTGGCGCGACGACTACGGCAAGTCCAAGGACATGAGCGAGGCCGACCGCGTCGCCGTGATGCTGCCGACCGGCGGCACCACCGGCCATCCCAAAGTGGCGCGGCTCACCAATCGCGCGATGGTCGCCTCCACCGTATCCTCGCGGATGGCGCTCGATTTCCATCGCGGCGAGCGCGCGATGATCACGATGCCGCTGTTCCATGTCGGCGGCCTGTTCTGCACCACCGCCAATTCCCTGGCGGCCGGCACGACGATGGTCATCCCCGGCCCCGCCGGCGCGCGCGATCCGGCGCTGGTCCGGCACTTCTGGCAGATCATCGAGAAGTACCGCATCAACATCGCCGGCAACGTGCCGACGATACTCGGCGCCCTCGCCGATATCCCGGTCGCGGACAGCGACATCTCGACCCTGCGCGTCACTGCCACCGGCGCCTCGATCTGCCCGCCGGAGATCGAGCGGCGTTATCTTGCGACCTGGGGCGGCCCCTGCATCCAGCAGCTCTACGGCATGACCGAGCTCGCCGGTGCCATCACTCACGATGTGCACGGTGTGAAGCCGCGCGCCGAGAGCGTCGGCACCCGCAATCCGCTGGTCGAACTCGCGATCCTCGACGGCGGCAAGCTCCACACGGGACCGTGGCCTTCGCCGGTCGGCGAACTGCTGACCAGGGGCCCGCAGGTGTTCGCCGGCTATGTCGACAAGAAGCAGACCGAGGAGGCGTTCCGCGACGGCTGGCTGCGCACCGGCGACATCTGCCGGATCGATGCTGACGGCTTCGTCTACATCATGGGCCGCGCCAAGGATGTCATCATTCGCGGCGGCCACAACATCGATCCGCGCGCGATCGAGGACGCCGCGCTGGCGTTTCCGGGCGTGGCGCTTGCCGCGGCCGTCGGACGTCCCGACACCTACGCCGGCGAAGTGCCGATGCTGTTCGTCTCGGCGCAGCCCGGTACCCATATCGATCCGAACGCGCTTGCCGCCTTCGTGCAGGACAACATCCTGGAGCCGCCGGCGCGCCCGCGTGTGGTGTCGGTGATTCCGGAGATGCCGGTGACTCCGGTCGGCAAGATCTTCAAGCCGAAGCTGCGCGAGATCGCCGCCGGCGAGGCCGCGCGCGAGCTGCTGGCGCTGGAAGGATTGTCCGGCGAGGTCAGTGTCGACGCGATCACCGATCCGTCCCGCGGGCTGTACCTGAGCGTGAGCGCGCCTCCGGACAAGGCCGAGAAGGCTGAGCGGCTTCTCAAGAAGTTCCCGGTCAAGGTCGAGTTACGGCCCTAACACGTTCATCTATCTTAATAATTCGATGCGCCCGCGCGCTGGAACTCGCTTCCAGCGCGCTTGGGGCGGCTGGCTGCTGCTTGCCGCCCACGGCTTGACGAACTGCCTCATTCCTAAATAGACTCTAAATAGATACTTTTCAGTACAGGCGTTCGGGGTTAAGCGTTTCACCATGGCTACGGAAAAGGCCGAAACCGACCGCGTCCCGGTCACGCTGGCGCTCTCGACCATCGGATACCTCGAGAAGCTGGTGCGACAGGGCACCCACGGCACGAGCGTCCCGGGCGTCGCACGGACATTGATCGAGGAAGGCATTCGGCTCGCCATCAAGGACGGGTTGCTTGCAATCCGCGACAACGGCCGCACGCCCTGAGAGCATGATCCGGAAATGTGGAAACCGGTTTTCCGAACAGATCATGCTCAAGAACTAAGGGCGCGTGTGCCGGCGCGGCGGTTCAACACAGAACGTGGAACCGTCAGATGATTGCCATCCAAGAGACCTGGACGCCGGAGCGCGTCGACCAACTCAAGATCTACTTTGAAGCCGGCCTCTCCTGCCGCGACATCGCCGTCAATATCGGCGTCAGCCGCAATGCGGTGATCGGCAAGCTGTCGCGGCTGAACCTCACACGCACGACGCCGGACGAACGCCGGGCGCGGCGCAAGAAATCCGCCGCCCACGCCGCGCAACGGGCGACCGCGAAACAGCAGCTCCGGTTGCTCCAGGCGGTCTACGAACAAGAGGCCAACGACGCACCGATCGTCAGCGCCAACAGCTGCTCGCTGTTCGAACTGAGCGAGCAGCGCTGCCGCTGGCCGATCAGCACCCCAGGTGCCGATGATTTCTGCTTCTGCGGCAACACACCGCTCGGCGGCATGCCCTATTGCTCAGGACATTACCGCCTCGCCTATCAAGCGGGATCGCGCCAACGCGCGATGCGCGGATAGCGCTTGAGTGAAGCCGTCCCGCACGCGATGCGGGACGGCCGTTCAGCCGACCTTCCAGCCGGTCGCCGCTACGATGTTCTGGTAGAACTCCGGCGTGTAGGCCTGTTCCGGCGTCTTGCGCACGCACTCGTCGAGCAGATGCGCATCGTCGCCGACCAGGATGCGCCAGCGCTCGGCCTTCACGCCGTCGAGGATGATGCTGGCGGCGGCCGCCGCCGAGGTCGGCGCCTCGTCGTGGAAGATGCGGGCACGATCGAGCGCGAGCTGCTGGATGTCGGCGTCCGACATCTTGGCGACGTCGATGCCCTGCCCCTGCAGACGCTGACGGGCCTGCTTGAGCTCGTCGGCGTTGAGCTGGTCGGAGCCGTTCTGGACCTTGCGCGAGTTCGACACGATCGAGGTGCCGATGTGACCGGGCATCACGACCGAGCACTTCACATGCGGCGCGTTGAGCCGAAGATCGTTGATCATCGCCTCGGTGAATCCCTTCACGGCAAATTTCGCGGCGCTGTAGGCGGTGTGCGACACGCCCATGCCGACCGAGGCCCAGAAACCGTTGACGCTCGAGGTGTTGACGATGTGCGCCTCGTCGGCCTTCACCAACAGCGGCAGGAAGGTGCGGACGCCGAGATAGACGCCGCCCCAGCAGATGTTGAAGGTGCGCTCCCACTGCTCGCGCGTGTTGGAGAACAGGCTGCCGCCACCACCGATGCCGGCGTTGTTGAACAGCAGGTGGATCTTGTCGGTCGCCTGCTGCTCGATCAGCTCATCCCGGAAGCGCTTGTAGTGATCCTCGATCGAGACGTCGGCAACGTGTGTCGTGATGCGCAGGCCCTGCGGCAGCTTCTCGACCTCGCAGAGCCGCTTGGTCTCGGCCATCGCCTCGGCCGAGACGTCGCACATCGCGACGTTGCAGCCCTCGGCAACGAGCTGCCGTGCCAGCTCGCGCCCCATGCCCGTGCCGCCACCGGTGATGACGGCAATCTTTCCGGCGAAATCCTTCATGTGAGATCCGTTCCTTCCCTTATTTTTTTCTTGCCCTGTTCTTCTTTGTCCGGCCGGAGCGCGGATCGCAGCCCCAACCGCTTGGCTGAGGCACCTTACATCACCGAATTGTCGCCCAGCAACGGCGCCTTCTCACGCGCAAGTGAGCCGCTTGCAGCAGGTTGAGACGGTGGCCGCGTAACGAAATCATTCCGCGTTGCGAACAATCCGACATCGACAATTGGAGACGATGATCGTGCACATCCTGAACAGATTGGTCGCGACAACGCTGATGGCGATCGCGGCCGGAATTTCCACCGCGGCCGCTGCCGCCGAGGTAACACCAGCGAAGCAGCGCGACAGCACCTGCACAGATGAACTACGTTGATCGCAATCCGCGCACAGCGCAGCGCGCGGCGTGGCACAGCGTGCGATCGTCATGGGCGAAGCTCTGACAATGTTGCGATCACGTCGTCCGAACTCGAACACTTGTTTGCGAAGCGCGTGAGCCTCACGCGATGATCTCGCGCATCCTGGCCGCAGGCCACGCCGCGTCATGACGCGGCCCCGCGCTATTCGGCTGTCTCGATGCGCACGGATGCGCGCCGCCGCAGGACGCCTGCACCCGCGCTCAGGGCCAGCTTGAGCAGGCCGCGCCACGAGAAATCGATGATCACCTCATGGTGCCGCAATCCCTTGCCGCCCTTCACCAGCCCGAGATCCCGGATCAGGCAATAGTGGCCGCTACTCATGCGCGCCAGGCGGCTGTTCTTGAAGGGTCCCATCAATGGCGAGAATGCACTGCGGATCGATTCCGTCAAATCTTGACGGCATCGAATCGGCAAGGCGACGGCAACCCGCGCCACCATCGTCAACGCCGGCTCGGCCCTTGAATCAAAAACCTCCGGCAGGGCATTGCCGGAGGTTTGGGAGGCTTAGCAGCTAGCTAAGAGCCATCATTCAATGTGTTGGCCGTGGCGTATATAGTTTAGTAGATCAGGTAAGTAAATAAGTCTGCGGCGAATGAATCGCATGGCTCGTCTTCGTCGTTCGCGTGGACCGAATTGACGCAGCGCAGCTCTCCTTAGAATCTTTCGCAAAGAAAAACCCCGGCAGTTGCCTGCCGGGGTTCTGTTGGATCGTGATCAGATCAACCGGAATTACCAGTTGCGCTGAGCGCGGAAGAGCATCTGGACAGTGTCCTGATCCTTCAGCTCGTAGGTCGCAGTCGGCTTGCCGATAGCAGTCGACGACGTGGTGATGATACCGGCATACTTCTGATCGAGGTGCGAGTAGGTCACGTCGGCCGAGAAGGTCAGGTTCTTGACCGGGGTCCAACGGGTGATCACGCCGATCTGCGCGATGTTGTAGTCGGGGTTGCAGGCGGTCACGCCAGCGCCGCCAGCGAATGCGGCACGGAACGAACCACCGACGCCACCAACGCCGCAGATGAGCGACTTAGCCGCATCGTTGTACGAAACAGCGGCGAACGCACCGTACAAGCTGGTGTTCCAGTAGGGATCCCAGTTGTGGGTGTACGCACCGCGCATACCCCAGGTCTTGATGGACTGCTGCTGACCGCCGGGGCCGAACACCGTGTCGGGTGCCGTACCGAAGCCAACGCTGCCATAGACGCCCGGCAGGCTCGAACCGCCGAAGATGGCGATCGCGCCGGCCTGGCTGGCCAGTTCCTGGATGTTGTAACGGGTCGCACCGTCGGTGTAGACGCCCTGGATGTTGATGGTGTCGCCGGGTCCGGTCGGGATGTTCTTGATCGACAGGGCCAACGCACCAGCCCAACCCCACTTGTCGTCGGGATGACCGGTCAACTCGGTGCCGCCGTAGTAGGCAGCGTGGTTGTCATGCGCGGCGACCGACGCCTGGAAGATACCCCAAGCCTGGTCGACCTTGAGCGAAGCGACGAAGTCCGGAGCGATCGTGCCGGCGTAGTCGCTGGAGCCGTAAGCACCACCGACGCTGAGGTTGTTCACGCCAGCCTGCATGTAGGCAACCTGGTCCTGCGCCGACAGAGCCAGCGACACGCCGTTGCCGAACTGCGCGGTGTAGGTGAACTGGTTGATGCCGTTGGTGGTGTTCACGCCACCGACGAGTGCGTCGTAGTTGTTGCCCGGATAACCGTTCCAGGGGGCAGCGAACTGCGAAACCGCCTTACCCATCGTGAAGCCGGCGAACTGGATGAAGGCGTAGTAGACGCCGACCGTACCGGCAGCCACGTTGCCCGAACCAGCGTTGTTCGGCGCGGAAGACGAGCCGATCGCCGAGTACACGGTCGAGCCGTTGCCCTGGCCGGCATAGGTGTCGGAGGTCCAGGTGAACACCGCATCGAAATAGGTGCGGACCACGCCGTATTCGGTCGCGGTGCGCGTATCGATGTTGAAGTCTTCACGCGAACGCCAGGTGTAGCCGTTCGTGAAACGGTTGTTGGCACCGCTGGCGCCGTTGTAGTTCGCGCCGTACACGCTGTTGCCGTTCACCACGACGTCAGCACGCACATAGCCGCCCAGCTTGATGCAGGTGTCGGTGCCGGGGATGTAGTAGAAGCCCGGACCGTAAAGCGAGCAAACCTTCACGTACTCGACCGCTTTGGCCTTGACGGGAAGATCGGCCGCCTGTGCCCCGCCGACCGCGACCAGCGCAGCCGTCGAGCCCAGGATAAGGCTCTTCAAATTCATATTAAACCTCCAAGTTGCTCATATGCGGAGAGTCCGAGGCCGCGAGCGCCCCGTGATCCTCCCGCATTGTCCAAGACCGTTTTCCCCAAACCCCGCACCCTCAGATCAATCTGTGGTGTGCGACGGACTTGAACGATCACCGCAACGGGACGATCGAGATTCCCCTACCGCCGGGTTCAATATGCATTGGCGAGTTCGCCAATCAAAATAGTTTATAAAGTCAGGAATGCGAATGCGGCCACACTGTGTCTCGCCGGCAACGCTGCCTGTAAGCCCTTTGCCTACCTGAGAAAACTTGTCACATCCCAAATAGTCCAACTGTCACACGACCATCATAATTACTTTACGTTCACTTGCGTTCGTTGGCGGCTTGCGGGAAAAAACCTACTGCAGCGCGGAAAACAAGAAATAAATCAGCACAAAGCTGAGTCGGCGCCCGAGGGAAGAGGAAGCTGTGTCAGTGACAAGGAAGGATTCGACGCGCCAGCGCGCCATCGAACATCTCGACATCATCAAGCGGTTCACGCTCGAGATTTCGGCCATCAACTCGCATCTGGAGCGCGTCCGTCAGTTCTGGGGCAAGTCGCTTGGCGTCAGCGGTCCGCAATGGATGATTCTCATCGCGATCTCGGATCTCGACAAGGATGACGGCGTGCCGATCAACGTGGTGTCGAAGCTGCTGCACGTTGATCCGTCGTTCGTGACCACGCAGTCCAAGCTGCTCGAACAGAAGGAACTGCTGCGGCGCGCACCCTCCCCGGCCGATGCGCGCGTGGTCCGGCTGTCGCTGACCGACAAGACCAAAAAACACCTCGCGGGCCTCGCCGAACAGCACAAGGCGTTCAAGAAAACCGTGTTCGAGGAGTTCAGCGAGGCTGAGCTGGCCGAGTTCACGGCCAAGCTTTCGATGCTCACCAACCGCCTGGAAAAGGCCTGCCTGATTGTTGCGATGGAAGCCGAGGCCTGAGGCGACCGGCTCTGCAGCGGACGGGACGACTGGCAACCGGCACGATCGCGCCGCTCACCTCGCGAAGCGTTGGAAGCGGAGACTTATCGGTGTCCGCGCCCCGGCGACTGGAACGCCAGGAAAGCGAGAACGCTCAGCAGCGCAGCCCAGACCAGGAAGTGTTCAGCAATCATGTTGGCCCCCCATTTGCCCCTCAATGGAAAGCATGAAACGGGCCAAGCCGCGGTCGATTCGTGAACGGGCCATGGAAAAGGAGCCCCGGCGCTGACGGCCGGGGCGCCGCGAAACCAACCTGGCAGTGTAACTATCTGGACTTGGTCGAGCTGCCTCCGGTCATCCCGCTGCCCGAGCCCGTCGTCTGACCAGGGGCGTAGCCAGAGGCTCCTGGGCTCCCGGCTTTCGATCCTCGTGCCTGCATC
This sequence comes from Bradyrhizobium australafricanum, assembly GCF_020329495.1. Lineage (NCBI taxonomy): Bacteria > Pseudomonadati > Pseudomonadota > Alphaproteobacteria > Hyphomicrobiales > Nitrobacteraceae > Bradyrhizobium > Bradyrhizobium australafricanum. Next base: position 43,655 of record NZ_JAGKJL010000011.1, read on the forward strand.
TCGTGCCCGGGTGCATAGCCCGAAGCGCCGTGACTGCCCTTCTTGGAGCCCTTCTTTTGCATCTCGTGTCCAGGTGATTTGCTCGAAACGCCCTGTGCAAAAGCAACCGGGGTGGAAGCGATCAGGCATGCCGCGGAAAGGACGATGATTGCGTGCTTCATTTTGTCCTCCAAAATGCGCCCCGCAACTAACCGCCTGAAATCAGTGACGTTCCATGAACGCTTGTTCATCGACACGACAGCCGCCGGTGCGATCGGCTAGGTGCTGCCTCTTCAACGAGCGTTTGCTCGATATTGACGGCAGCGTGTTGGCTTCCGCGCATAGCTTTCCGTGATTGGCAACAACATTGGCAACCAATCGCAAGCCGGCGGCGCGCGACGCGCGTCCGCTTCAAACCGCACCGAACGAATTTTGAGAAAATGGTCGGAGCGAGAGGATTTGAACCTCCGACCCCTAGTCTCCCAGTTTGATTTTCCGGTCTTCCGTCGCATTCACGCGCTTTCTTCCTCTGTCAACACTCTCGAATAATCCCTTGTTCTCAGAAGGTTATTCGATTACCCGAATTGACGGGCATTCCGCTCGCTTCCTCTCGCCGTGCTTACACGGTGCTTACACGGGGAATTTAGGGGGCAAAGATGGCGCGATTGACGAAGACCTTCGTCGACGGACTAGGGCAGCGCGACCGGACCTTCATCGAATGGGATGACGACCTTCCCGGCTTCGGCATTCGCGTGACGACGACCGGCGCGAAGTCGTGGGTCGTGCAGTACCGCGCCACCGGCGGCGGCCGCGGCGCCCCGACCCGGCGCATGACGCTGGGGTCGCTCGCCACGCTGACCAGTGAGAAAGCCCGCGGGGGCGCCAAGGATATCTTGGCGACCGTTCGATTGGGGGGCGATCCTGCCAACGATATCGCCAAGGGCCGCGAAGCGCCGACCATCAAGGAATTGTCGCCGAAGTTCCTGCGAGCCGACGCCAAGGTCGGCCGCAAGGCGTCGACGCTCGCGCTGTACAGCCTCTACTTCAAGGTTCACATCCTGCCCGCGATCGGTGGCAAGCGGGCTAAGGACGTCACCGAAGCCGAAATCCGGAAGCTACATCGCCAGATCGGGATCGACGCCGACAAGCCGTCAACCGCGAACCGCGTCGTCGCCACGCTGTCGGGCTTCTTCGCATGGGGCATCAAGGCCCGGGAGATTGACCGGACTGACAACCCGGCCCGCACGATCGATCTGTTCAAGGAAACCTCCCGGGAGCGTTACCTGACGACCGAAGAACTGGCACGTTTGGGTACGGCGCTGCGCGAAGCCGAAACGGTCGGCCTTCCCCACCTTGTCGACGAAACCAAGCCAACGGCAAAACATGCCCGCAAGCCCGAGAACCGCCGGACGATCATTGATCCGCACTCCGCGGCGGCAATTCGCCTGCTGATCCTGACCGGCGCCCGGCTCCGGGAAATCCTGCACTTGCGCTGGACCAGCGTCGACCTTGAACGCGGCATGCTGTTCTTGGACGACAGCAAGACCGGCCGGAAGCCGATCGTCCTGAACGCGCCGGCTGTGCAAATCCTGACTGCCCTGCCCCGCGTCGGTCAGTTCGTGATCGCCGGTCGATCCGCCGGGACTGAGGAAGAAGCGCCCCGGTCCGATCTTCATCGGCCGTGGCGCGCTATCACCAAGCGGGCCGACCTTCAGGGTCTTCGAATTCACGATCTGCGGCACACCCATGCGAGCGTCGGAGCCGGCGCTGGCGTCGGCCTGCCAATCATCGGCGCCATACTGGGCCACGCCGACGCGGCCACGACGGCGAAATACGCGCATCTGGCGAACGACCCGGTCCGGCGCGCGTCGGAGCGCATTGGCGGCGACATCGCCGCTGCGATGGGCGAAGCGCCGCCGGCTCCTGACAACGACGTCATCGTCCCGATAAGGGCGCGCCAATGACCATGGCGCCTGCAGGTCCATCACGTCCCTATCAACCAAAGGATTGCACCACTTCTGGGGAAAACGTTCCCGGGAGCATGCCCGGCCCACGACGAGGCGAGTAATGTCGTCTCTACAACTGGGGGCGTCATGAGCATACCGGACTACGTATACACCGCGGGCGCAATGGCGTTCGGCGGCCTTGGAATTGGAGCCTTCGCCGTCCGGCGCGGGCGCAGCTTCCTCTGGTGGCTGCTGTTCGGTGCCATGGTCCCCATCGTTGCGCTTCCGTGGCTGCTGCTCACCAAGTCCGACCGCCAGCCAAGCGATCCGCCGCCTGCCGGGATGCTCCCCTTAGCAATCATGTCTGGCATCGCGTTCGTCGCCCTGATCGGAATTCAATTCGCTTCCGCGCCAGCAACGATACCGACCTGCGATGGCTACTTCGCCCAATCCGATCTGAAGAACGTCGTCGCCAATTCGCCGGCAGGTAAGGCTGCCGGTCTGGCGATCGTAACTTTGACCGACATAAACGAGGTGAGCAAAACAAGCAGCGAAATTCGCTGCACCGCAACGTCCCGACTGAACAACGCCAGTGTCGTTTCGATGAACTACCGCTTCTTCATTGAAAGCGGCAAACTGCTTGTCGAGGCTCGCTGGTCTCCCGTCTCAGGCGGTTGACCGCAACATGCGTTTCGCAAGGAATTCGCCGTGGTGACCAGCGATCGTTTTCCCTATGAAGCCTCGCGATGGTCAGCAGGGCGGCCCGAGCAGGCCGAGAGATGACGACGCCGGATAGTTCGTCGAACCGCTGGGTTCAAAGGCTCTGTTCGGTCCCGGCCGGCGACGGCCGTTCCCTAGACGTATCCAACGAGGCCCCGCCGACGCCCATGAACGTGATCCAACAAACGCCCTGGGGCTTCAGCTGATGGATCGCCTAGCCGGAAAGCAAACGCCGCGTCGCCGCTTCCGCGGCCCGCGGCTGCCCGTCGATCCGCTCAACCTATCGCTGACCCAAGCCGCGACGCGACAGGTCGATGCAGCAATTGATGCCCTCGAACGCGGCAAGTTCGATATTGCCCTAACGCTCGCCGGCGCGGCCGAAGGGATGATCGAGCGCGAGGGCAATCATCTGTTCGCCGGCTTACGGGACAATCCGCGCGCTGAAGAGAGATTTGCAAAAAAGAAGGACTGGATCACGCTGCTCAACCGAGAACGCGACTGGTTGAAGCACGGCGGCGACAACGAGATGCAAATCGAGTGCTTCGACGCTGCCATGATGATCGCGCGGGCGGCGTCGAAGCTGGAGGTCTGGACGCCGAAGATAGAAGACTTCCGCGCCTGGTTCCTGAAGAGCTTAGACGCCTTTTGAGCCTCGCGGGCGTTTGACCTGCGTCCGTGGTTTTGCTCGGCGATGGTGTGCGCGGCGCCAATCCTCTAGCGGCCGACCTTGCCGGCCGTCACTTCATCAAAATTCCTCGTGACCGAAACGTTTGCTCGGCAATATCAAATGCGCGCTGAACCTCAGAACACGAAGCGCCCTTGCCAGCGCGCTGCATGCTCACGCCCTCCTTTATGACATCGTCCGCCAGCTGCAGGGTATCCCTATCGGCCCTCAAGGCTCGCAATACGGCGGTGGACGAGGCAACCAGTCGGACCACTCTCTCTTGATCTACGCCGCAAGCAGCGGCCTGCCCCATCATGGTGCGAGCCATGACCGTGGCTTTAATCGGACCCTCACTCAACCGAGAGTACCTTATTGCGGCGTCCGTAAAGCTGGCAGTGTATTCCGTGGCGTTCACAGAAGCCGGATGGCTACTGCCGTATATGCTGATCGACAGGATCACAATGATCACAATCAGAACAGAGCAGGTGATGGCAAATAGCCACTGGCTCATCCCTCGCCGTTCAGTGGCCTCGCTCGACACTCTCGTTCTCCCGCTTTTTGTTTCGCCTTCTAGTTGATGACGGAACAATCAACCGCGCAAGGGAGAAAACGGGCTATCCTTAAGGGCAATGCCCGGGCCTAGCCCGGGCATCTCCGGGAGAGGCGCGGACGGACACGAGGCTTGACGGATCGATAGCCTGGTCGTCCGATCATGCCCCAAGGTATAGCGGCTTGCCTCACACGCCCGATCCGCCCATCCTTGCGGCCATGGGCAGCAAATCGCGAGAAAGCATCTACGGCGGCGCCGTTCGGGCCAAAGCTGAGCGCGCGGCGGACGCGCGTAGAGCCGCAGATCGGCTGGCCTGCGAAGCGTGGACAGCTCGCATGCTTGCGTTCCAGGGGCCGGCGCAGCCGTCCCCTGCCCTGGGTGACGCGCTGAACGCCGGCTATCGCTACCTCGAAGTGAAGTGCTTGGGTTGCGATACCCATCAGACCGTGGCGCTCGATATCGTTCGGCGGCCGAAGACAACGCCGATCCATGAGTTGGAGCGATACATGCGGTGCAAGCAGTGCTCCGAGCAGCGCGGCTATCCATTCAAGCGCAGCCATCTGATCGCACTGCGCGCGACCAAGATTTCAGCTGACGATCCACGATCGACATGGTGGCCCGGAGAAAGGTGATCCCGAAGATGACCGGAAGCACGCTATATCTCGTCCTCACAGAGGACGAGCATGCAATGCTCGGTGAGTTGGTAGAGATTATGGGCTTGATCGAAAGCGTCCTGTTTTCATCAGCAAATCGCGTCGACCCTGTCGCTTCAAAAAAGATACGGAACGCGACGGCCGGTGGCCAAGGTCAACTTTGGGCGACTGCCATAAAAGGCCGAGTAGCTGATCCTCAGATCGCAGCGACCGTGCCCCAAGCGGAACGAGAACTAAGACAACTCGCCGAAGATCGAAACGACTTCATTCACGCGCTATTTGAAAATGATTATGTCGAAAGGGGATACATGGAGCCCGGAATTCAAACCACGTCTGCAACGCGAAGCAAGACAGGCGTGGCGAGGCCCACAAGCGATCTGGAACGCATCCGTAGCCGAGCGGAAGCAGTGTTCTGCCTGATCGACCAAATTGCGCGTTCAGTCAGATAGGCGCACCCAGCGTGTGCAATCTCTATTCGATAACCACGAACCAAGCCGCCATCGCCGCCCTCTTCCGCGTCGTCAATCGCTACGTCGGCAACCTGCCCGCAATGCCCGGCGTCTTTCCGGACTATCCTGCCCCCGTTGTTCGCAATACCGACGCCGGGACCGAACTCGCGCTGATGCGCTGGGGCATGCCGCCGCCGCCACGCACGGGCGGGCCGCCGGTGACGAACATCCGCAACACGTCATCACCGCACTGGCGAGGCTGGCTGAAGCCTGAAAATCGCTGCCTTGTGCCGTTCAACAGCTTCGCCGAATACGCTCCGGAGCCAGACCCTGAGACGAAGAAAAAGGACGTCGTTTGGTTTGCGTTGAACGACGACCGGCCGCTGACGGCTTTCGCCGGCATCTGGACCGTGTTTAAGGGCGACCGCGGCACCAAGTCGAAGCCTATTGCCGGCCCTCATGACGTCTACGGTTTCCTAACGACGGCGCCGAACGCCGTCGTCGAACCGATCCATCCCAAGGCCATGCCGGCCATTCTGACGACCGACGAAGAACGCGACGTGTGGATGCGCGCGCCCTGGGATGAAGCAAAGGCACTTCAACGCCCGTTGGCCGATGAAATGCTCAAGATCGTGATGCGCGGCACCGAGAAGGAAGATCGCGTCGTGGCCTAAAGTGCAGAATGCTCCATCTGCAACCTAATGATGCTAAGCTCCATCCTTTGGGGAATATTTGGGGGCTTGGTTGATGGCAAAGGGTACGTTGCTTGGCATTGGGATTGGCGCGGTCGCAGTTAGCTTCTTTGCCGGGTATTTTGCGGCTGCGCCCTTGCGCGGCGGTCTGATCATCGCGTTACAGCCCATCTTGACGACACCCTCGTCAGCGGCTGCGCTAATTGCGGCGCTTGTCGCGCTGATCGTTGGGCTCGTTAGCCCGATCATCACGTACAAGATGGGCTCGAAACAGGCAGCTATCGCAAAAACCGCTGCCGATGCCGCCATGATGACAGCTAAACAGGCCGGGACCAGAGCACTCGCCAACGTTCGCCTTGAGTGGCTCAAATCGTTGCGCGACAGCCTATCGGAATATCACTCGATCCTGATGAGTTGGGAAGATGATGACCCTGCCAAGACCGACGCCGACTACCGGAGGCTTTCATATCTCGGGACGCAGCTCGATCTGTTGCTGAACCAGAGGAAGAAATATCAACAAGCGCTTTGGCAAGTGAGTGACGACATTCTCAAATTAGACACTCAGAATGAACGACAGGCGCAAGACGAGCGGCTGGTCACCGCCGCGCGAGAGGTGCTTGATTTCCATTGGCGGAAGATCAAGGCCGAAATAGTTGGCAGCAAACCCTTGCAAGAACCCCCATACGAACGCCCTACGCAAAGCGCGGATGCCGGACACTAACCGAACTGCAGTTCTCGCGCGCGCGGCATCTCGTCAAACGTGCGCCCACGATAGTGCCGCCCTGTACTCTTCTTACGGACGCCGCCCCACTGCTTGAAGAAAAACGCCGTCTTTGCGGCTCGGCAGGCGACCTCGATCTCTCTGACCCATTCCTCGGACATCGGCCGAGAGCGCGGGCCGCTTTCGCCGCCGACGATTGCCCAATGAATTCCGGATAGATCGGCCTGCGCGACCGAGCCGAGCAGCGGCTCAAAGGAAACGAACCGTACCGAGGCGTTGACGCGCCGAAGATCGTCAATGCGTCCAATATAGTCACCGTTCTCGACGCTCGTCCCGAGCCAGACGTTGTGCAGCACGGGCAGCGGAACCGTGATGTCCGCCATCCGGTCTGGCCGCTTCGTCAGGATTTGGAATGTGTGCTGCGGCGTGGCCTGCATCGCGGTCCAAACGGCTGCGACGAATTCCGCAGGCACTGCCTCGTGGAATAGGTCCGACATTGAATTCACGAAAATCCGTCGCGGCTTTTTCCATCGTGCCGGTATCCCGAGCGCCTCGCGATCAAGCCTGATTTTTCCGGTCCAGACCGCACGCTTGCCGCTCTTGCGGGTCAGGGAGCGATACTTTTTCACGCCCATCGCATCGAGCCGAGCCGCCATGCGCATCGCGTAGCAATTGGTGCAGCCCGGTGAGATCACCGTACAGCCAGCGACGGGGTTCCAAGTCGCGTCCGTCCATTCGATTGAAGTGTCGGCCATCAGAAATCCATCGTGGTTTGTTTCATGGGATCGCGGATCGCGTCCCAGAGCTTTTGCGCAAGACTGTGCGCGCTCACGAACACTAGCCAATAGAGCCGCTGCCTTTTCGAGCCGACGATCAGTTCGACGCCCTTGGCGGGCATTGTACCAAGCTTTCTAATCTCGCCCAACCAATACTCCATGAGCGCCGCGCGAAACGAATTGATTGACTGCTTCGTGTCGACGTGATCGTACCATCCGGGTGCGAAGCGGTCGAAGACATCGCCGGGCCTGCTGTAGTCGTCAAGGTTGCGCTGCAGGTCCTGCACGCTGACGTGAATGAGCATGTCGACGCGCTGGAGCCTTGCAAGCTTCTTGATGATCTCGAACGACAGGCCATCGAGATTGAAGGGGTCCAAAAAAGCGAAATGAAGCCCCGCCGGGTTGATCGCGGCGATGATCCGATCGACGGCGATCTCTGCTGGCTCGCTGTAGGTGGCTGGAATGACGCCGAGCGCCCGAAGTCGCTGGTCGACAGCGGCCGTCATCGCCGGGTCGCTGTCGTTGAGGTGCATCGCCGTGAACGGGACGTCGCTTGTCAGTGCCGCGCTATGTGCCACCAGGGGGCTGCCATCGATAATGCGCGAAGTGTCCCGAATGAGCGAGCGGCCTGGCCCCGAGAACAGTTCGATATAGCTCGCCCCGCCGCGCCAGTTTGGCGGCGGCACATACAGGGCGCGTGCCTTACTCGCGATCTCAATATATCGCTGCACCCTTGCGTGCTTCTCAGACGCCCATTCTCCGACCTCGGAGACGACCAAACCATCGGCCGGGTCTAAAATTGTTGGCTTCTTGGCCACCGGACATAATCCCCAAAATCGGTACTACATCACATCGCCACAACTTATGGGTTAACGGGGAACCGGAAGCGCCGGAAGCTCATTTAATAGGCGGCGGCCGAAGCGGCCGACCGTGATATTGTGGGCAACCTGCCTGCTACTCCGAAGCCTTCATTGCCTTTCGCAAGCGATCGAGTGCGGACTGTTCCGTCGGATTTATTGATCCGTCGACGGACGCTAAACGTTCGGCACAATCCAACACGAGCTTTCCGTAGGCTGGATCAGTTTTAACTGCTCTGATCGCCGTCTTAAACGTGCTTTCCGGCACAGCAAGCCCGCGCGCAATATCGGTCATGGCCTTGGTCAACTCTGCATCTGAGCTGTAGCCGCGAGTTGCGAGCCGGGCTTCAACAAACGAGCCCTCGATATTTGCTTCATCTTCAGTCCTGACGCCGTCAGCCAGTGCGATATACGCGAGAATGCGCAGGCCAGCGATGCAGTCAGTTCTGGCATTGTACGCTAGCTGCTTTCGCGCCAGAGCGGCTTCCCGGTTGCGCTTCACTTGTTCGGCTGCCGCCTGCTCAGCTGCGTGCTGATCCGCAAGGAACCTCTCGAAATAGGCGATGGGATCGGAGATTTGCGTACCGGTTCGCATTTCACAAAGATTGGTCATGCGGTCGGGGCGGAACGTACGCATTGCTTCGCGAAGCGTGCAATAGCCGCGCACGTAGAGGGCTCCGTACTCCTCCCAGCATTTCGAGCACAACAGCATCCGACGGCTAGGATTGTCAGATGCATCACGGTAACCGAACGACACCAAGGCCCCTTCAACATGATCGGACGCGGTTTGAGGATGGATCGTGACCATTTCGCCAGTGTCTTCGTCCAGCGCGTCGTGGACGCCGTCCGTGAGCAGCTTGCGCCAGGGCTCCTGCTCACTCCCATGCCAATTGGCGTTACCGGTCGACCGGTGCTCGTTGCCAAGCCTCGATGTCGCCGCGATCGCTTGCTGCACCTCTGCGTAATCATTATCGAGCGCCGCAGATCGCTGTCGTTCCTGAACCGCAGCCGCCTTGCTTCGATTGTTGACGATGGCGTACGCCACCACTCCAACGCCCACTAGCATCAAAAGAATGATTAGGTTCATACCCGCCTCCGCCCGACGGGAAGCCTACCAAGTGCTCGCCCTAAAGGGGAGTGCTGCCTTAGGCTGAGGTTTGATCTGGACAGAAGGCTCAGCGCTATGTTGCTCCGGGGCAGCAACCTGACGGGGCGGTGAAATTCCCGCTTCGCCCGGTCACCTTCCCGGTTGTACCCGGTCGCGCTCATCCGTTAATCAAAGCAGACCGCAGGCAGCGCTAACTGCCTGCGGTCCTGACCTGCAACACGATAGGATAGATCATGCAGCAAGCTGCCAGCACCATACCCCAACTCTTTCGGGGCTATCAAACTGCGAACGCTGAAAAGCGCCGCGTCTACGCACTAGCCGAGCAAGCCGCCGACAACGACGAGGCAGCCGATGTCGCCTGCGATGCAGCACACGCGGCTGCTGAGACGGTCGCCGATGCCATTTTTGCTACGCCGTTTGCGTCCCCCTCCGATATCGCAACGAAGGCTCAGCTGCTACTTGCGCGTGGCGATGACCCCGCTGACCTGTTCCACTACCGACCGGATGACCTTGTGCGCTTCCTGAAGGAAGTCATCGATTTCGCCCGGCGATGACGAACGCTGACCGCGACAAATGCGTTAGAGCGCCCGGCGGCTTGACGCTGGGCACTCTGCGCCGGTGCGGGAAGCATTGGCCCGCGATCCCGAAGGCCCGGCGGCGGGTCTGGGGCCGCCTGCGGCAGCGCTGGCGCCGCTATGGGCCGGAAGCCGGGGAGCATTTCCCCGCGCGTTGGTGGCGCGTCTGGGGCCGCCTGAAGCGGGCCGCGATCGAAGAGGCCGCGAGGATCAGCTGATGACCGACGGGCTTCCATACTGGCCGGCGGCGCTTAGGCAGGATCAGGCCGCCGCCTATTGCGGACTGTCGGTCGACACGTTCGTCGAGATATGCCCGGTCAAGCCGATCGAGTTCACGCCGTCCAGCCGGGGCCGGCGTTACCTTCGGGTGCGGTTGGACGCTTGGCTTGACGGGCTTGACCCCAACCCCGGAGTGCCGCGGCGCCGCAAGTTCGGCGGCATGATCGTCGGTCAGATCGGCTCATGACGAAGCGCTTCCGACCGCTACACGAGCTGCCGCTTTTCGCTGGCGAGGATGATTTGGCGATGGCCGTCTTAGGACCCCGTCAGCTTCGCCATTGGAAACAGGTCGTCCAGCTTCTGGAAGAACGCGGCTTTCCGAAAAGAGACACACTGATGGGCGGCCGGTATACGCCGGCCGTCAAAGCCTTCTTCGACCGCGAGTACCGGGTAAAGGGTGATGAGCAGATTTCAACGCCCCATGTGCCGGCCAGATTGGGGGCGTCTCATGGTCGGAGCCCAGCGGCGTTGGGGGCACGGGAAAAGCGGCGGCCGCCAGACTAGAGGCTGATCGGCTAGAGGCGTCGGCGCCGGCCTATGTCTGCGGCCTGCGTTGCCGCCCTCCTCCCGGCATGGCAGGCTGCCTTCATTGGTGATCGGGGGGAATAGATGAACCGTCTTCAAAAATTCGTTGAGCGAGGCGCCTATGGCGAAGGACCCGGCCGAACCGCCTACGCTCTCGATCCAGCCAAACTGCCCGTACCGACCGCGGGCTTCGATTGGCGCGTCGTCAGCGACTTCCGTCCAGGCGCAGCGATCTTGGCCGATCAGGGCTTGAAAGCAATTTTCCAGCAGGCGCTCGAAAACGGCTTCGCGTTGGTATCGCGCGATTGAAACGGCGCTAGGCTCTGATCAAGTCTCGGGCGTTTCACTCGACAATGGGGCCGATTTTTCGGGTCGATCGACGCGCCGTTCGTAGTGAGTTGCCAGCTGCAGAAGCCGCAACTTGATGAAGGGATCAGCTTGTTCAGCAAGCGCCCGCACAGTCCGCGCCCGCTCCTTGCAAAACTCGTCGTCCATGGCGTCCCCGCTGAATGCCCGCGGGATTGTGCCAGTTGAGCGGTTGGACTGTGTGTGATGCAGGTTACATTGCCATAGAAGTTTTCTCCGTTCGCAGACGTTTTGGGAGGCAATCACGCATTTCACTCCGTAGCGAATGCGACGCCAACCCATCCATCTTTGCGCCAGACGACGCTGCAGGAGAAGGCTTTGCTGGGTGGAACGATAAGCGTGAACTGGTCAGGAAGAGACGATGGCGGATCATCTGCCTTCAACGCCGCGCCGTTCTCTGTGATGTCGCGCACGACACAGCACAGTGACATGTCACCAAACCTGATCAACGCATTATCCAACGATGGATTGCGCACAGACTTTCGCCTGTCGGGAAAAGAAATCATTTCCGTGCCCATCAACAACTAATGCAAATAAGATCGATGCTGCGCGAGAAAGCTTGCGTTTCTGCTAACGACGAAACTGGCTGGCCGCTTCACGCTCTGCGCCGATTGGATCGCCCTTTCCCCGGGCGACGCCGCGGCCTCTGACGATGACTTCGGGGAGGATCAGACAATCTTGCAGCTTCCGTCGCGGCTTGCCCCTCAGGCTCGCTAGTTGGCTGATCGTCGACTGATCGGAGCGGCGATCTTCGAACGGCGACCGCCGTTTCGAGGGCGGCCAGGAATTGCCGCCCCTCCTCCGTGATTTCCCAGCCGTTAGCATCGCGAAACACGAACTTAGCCGAGAAGATATTCAGATCAGGCGCATGTTCGGCTAACCGCTTCATGCGATCGGTCCAGTCCTTGCCGCTGTTCATCAAGATCGCAACGGCGTGCCGGACTTCGGCAACGGAGGCCCGCCCGGCGGACTGGCCGGCCAGCACTTTCAAGACGGTCAGTTGGAAGGACACTTCCACGTCTCCGGTCTGGCTGGGTACGCAGTCTCGGCGAGATCGGTTAACCGCCGGTCAAAAATCTGACTGATGCGCCGGCTTATCCCCTCGCCAACTCGAATTTTCCTGATCGATAACCGATCGTTCACCAAAATCACCCTAACTTAATCGTGGCCCTGAAGGCCTCAGACGGTCGCCGTCGTGCGCGTTGAGTATGGTGACGGCGACCCCTTCCATGAGCGAAAAATCAACCAAGAGGCGAAACAGCGTTCAGCGCGACGCTCCGATCGGGCGAGGCGCGAGCGTGGCGCAGGCGGCTTCGATCTGGACGAGTGCTCGCCATAGCTTTTTCAACGGCTTGGTGATTGCAGTTATCACGGGCGCTGTGCTCAGCTTTCTGTTGATCGCCAAGCATTACTCGTGGTCGTTGGGCGGTGGAGGAATTTGCGATCGTGGCGAGCGGCCGCAGATCGGCGCTTCCGATTGCACAAAGCGCCGTTCGTAGTGGACCGCTAGTTGCAGAAGGCGCAGCTTGATAAAGGGATCAGCCCCTTCGGCCAGCGCGCGAACGGTCCATGCCCTCTCCTTGCAGAACTCGTGGTCCAAGTGTCCTCGCTGAAAGCCTACAGCGGGATAGTCTCGGCTAAGCGGCTGGGCTGCGCGTGACGTAGGTTACATTGCCGTGGGTTTTCCCCGCAATTCACCGGATACGTAAAACGTCAAAGCCGCGCGGGCACGCCGTCGCCCGCCTGACGTCAGCCTTCGTAAGCCCCTTGCCGGACCTTGACGGTGGCGTCGACTGTCCGTCGAACGATGCCCGGGTCGCGGGCGGCGATCAACGTTACCCGTTAACCTCAAACAGCAAGGTTAAGAACTGAATGGCGTTGCTGCGCCTCGGTCTACGTCCAATCATTGTGCCAGCCGCGCTGATTGGCTTTGGTCATGCGTACCGCGCGGTCAGGGGCCGCCGTTCTCCGGGAGAGACTGTGGCCCCGCCCAATCTGGCGACCCCGATGACAGACACCAGCTCCAAAAGAACGAGGATGCCCGGCGCAGAAAGCAGCGTCAGTGTCATGTTCGTTTGTGAGGGCTGCATGGCCGTCTACGAAGCCAGCCAAGTATCGCGACCGGCGGCGACTAAGTACTTCAGATGCGAGCAATGCGACGGCATCGTTTATCGGTGGTCCGGCAACTACGATTACGTGCAATGGAAGCGCTATCCGAAGGAACAGGGGGGTAAGCGCTGACCCTGCCCCTCAACGCGGCCGATCATCCACTGGCGCGCGCTGAATGCCACGCAGCACTGGCAGCCGGCTGTAACGACGCAGAACCTTTTCCCATCCGCCCGGCTTAAACGATCGCTTCGTGAAGCCGTCGACCGTCCACGACGCACCCAGGACCTTCTCGCCATCGAATTTCACGATCAACGTTGCTTCCTGCGCGTCGTCGTCGACACGACGACGCAACGACAGGGCCATCTCGTTGAAACGAAACTCATAGGAGCGAACGCGCCCACCCTCGGGAAGATCGAGATAGCCGCCATTATCGTTGCGCCGGAGGATGGCGACGGCGATCTTTACCAGCGACTTGATCCGCTCAGTTCGTTCGACCGTGTTCATGTTCGCCGTTGAGTACCTGAACTTCCGCCGCGATTTTCGCGATGCCCTCGCCGATCGGGATCAAAGTTGGGTTGCGGGTACCGATCAGAGCGATTGCGATGTCGTCGCCAAGCTTGGGGTTTTTCAGGATCGCCGCGACCGCGGTGCAAGCGGCTTCCACAACAGGCAAGAGGGTTGGGAGCCGCCTCAGCGTCGCCGCGATGATGCTGGCCGCTTCAGTGATCGCTGCATCGTCCGCCTGATCGCTCGCCATTTTCAAACCTCAAAAGTGCGGACCCTGCTTCCCGCTGATCGCCGGCGCCGGCGCGGCGGCGTCCGGCGACGAATGCCCCAGCGACCCGGGGCCGTTCCCGTTGTTGATCGTCCCGGCGAGCCGGATCGCGGCTTGCGCTTGCTTCACGACTTCCAGAAGCGACGACCCGGCTTCGACGGTCACCTTGTTTTCGACTTCGCCGTGAACCTCGCCCTGAACGCCGACGTCGACCTTCCCGCCGCCCGCGCCGCCGACGCCCGTTCCGTACGTCATCGTTGGCGAGACTTCAGGGACGTCAGGCGCCATCGGGTAGCCCCACGCGCGGCGGTACATATCGCGCATCGATCCGCCGCGCTGCCGGCGAAGTCGCTCGCCGCTTGTCAGGCCCTCGTAACCGGCATCCTCAACCGACTTGTGCATCGCGTAGAGGCCGCCGACCGTGGCCGCGCCCGCGGCGACGAACGGCAGCGCCGGGGCAGCCGTGGCCCATAGCGCAGAGCCGACGCCAGCGCCTGCGGCGGTCGTCCCTGCGCTTGCTGCGGCGCTGGCAGCCGCGCCAGCGGCCTTGCTGCCGCTAAGGACAGCTGCCGCAGACGTCAGGGCGGCAGCTGAAGCGTCCAGCGCGACCGCCGACGACGTCAAGCCGCCGCCGGTGGTCAGAAGTTGGAGCAATTTATAGCCGCCATAGGCATACGCGGCTTTGCCGGCAACGCCCGCGGCAATTGCGCCGCCGGCGACGACGCCGGGCGGCAGTTCCGCGGATTTCTGGATCGCCTGCCCTAGCAGGTCGGTGATCTTCGTCAGAAGACCGCCCTTGCCGTCGGCATCGAACGCCCGGCCGACAGCGGTTTCGAGGTTCTTAACCGCGCCCTCGAAACGACTGACGGCGCCGTCAAAGCCGGCCATCCGTTCCGCGGCGATCTTGCCGGCGTAGCCTTCCGACCCGCCTTCGATTTCGCCGATGATATGCTTCAGCGTGTCGCCGTCGCCCAGCGCGGTCGCGATGCGGCCGCCCTGCTTCGAACCGAACAGCGCATTCGCCAGCGGGAGATTGTTCGCCAGCTTCGGGATCAGGTCTTTGATGAAAGCGTTCGTGTCGACTTCGTTGACCGACTTGTCACGGTAGCGGCCCGCAGCGCCGGCGATCGACTTCAGCGACTTCGCGTCGGTCCCTTCCAGCTTGTCGCGCAGAAGGGCGGTCACGGCCGGGTTGAACTTCGCCGGGTCGGAAATCATCGCCTTGTCCGCGAAGATTTTGCCAAGCCCCGCGCGCGTGCCCTTGTCCAGCTTCACGCCGTACCGTGCCGCGACGTCTTCGGCGAACGGGTCGACCGCCAAATTGTCCGGAACGCGCTGATAGTTTTTGTAGTTCAGCCCGTTCGCGAGAAGCGCCGTTTTCGCGCCGGCGGTCGGCGCCTGCGCCGTCGACATGAGCGCGCGAAACGCGACGCCGGCTTCGTCGCCGCCGATGTTCGCCTTCTTCAAGATGCCGCCGAAGCCGAGAAGCGACGCTTCGCTGATCTTGCCCATCCGCGCCGGCGTCGCGCCGAACTTGTAAAGCTGCTGGATGTCTTCGGGCGTCATGCCGGAAATCTTCGCAGCCTTGACCTGATAGTCCGCCGTCTGTTGCGCCGACTTCTGCGCTTCTTCCAGCGTTCCCATTGACTTTTTGAAGCCAAAGATCGCGCCTTCCATCTGCTTCACGGCGTCGGGAAGCTTCAAGTCCAGCGCCGATCCCAGCGACGCGGCCGGCCCCATCATGCCCATGATCTGATCGCGCTTGACGCCGCGAGCCGCCAATTCGCGCTGCGCTTCCAGAACCTGAATGTCGTTAAATTTCGTCGTGGCGCCCATATGGATCGCCTGCTTAACGAGCGGCCCCTGTTCTTCGTCCGAAATGCCCATGACGGCCTTCGCGAAGCGGCGTTCGCGATCAAACTCGCGATAGGTATGCGCGACAGCGCGCGCTCCGGCCTTGACTTCATGGCCGGCAAAGGCGCCGACAGCTGCGGCCGCGCCTGAGATCGCGACCTGCCGGTTCTGCCGGCGGACAGCCCGGCGTTCTTCCCTTTCGAGAACGGCGCCGGTCTGTTCGACCGCCTTCCGCAGCCGCGTATGATGCGCGGCCGCCTGCTGGATATCGACGCCCATCCCCTGAAGCGCGCGCTTATTGGCTAGGACGGCGTCCTTCTGCATGTCGAACGCCTTCGCGGTCGCCCGGACCTGCGACTGCGCGCGGCGAAGGTTCTGTTCCATTTCGCGCGTCGGCGCGGCGACGCCCTTCATCGCCCGCGCTGCGCCTTCGACGGCGACCTGTGCGTCGCGATATCGCTGACGGGCAGCCGCGAAGCTGCCCCGCGATACGTCGAACTTGTCGATCGCCGCCATCTGCGTCTTAGCGCGTTCCAACGCCTTCGCGACCTGATCGACAGCCTTCGCAGTCTTTCCAGACTTCGCCAGCCCGTCCATCTTCTTCGCGATCGCGTCGAAGACCTTCCCGGTCTTGTCTTCGGCCGTGATGATTGCCTTGGCTTCGATGATTTTAGCGATTGTCGCCTCCTATTGAGAAGGGCCGCGAGCGTCTTGCCTCGCTCGCGGCCCTGTCGACGCGGTTCGCTTCGGCGGCAGTAGCGGCCTGCGGGGCGTCGATTAGCGTACCGAGGAACTAAGCGGCGTCCGATCCCACATCGTAGAGCGCGATGAACTCTTCGAGAATTGGACGCGCGACTTTGCCGCGTTGGTTCGCTTCAATGGTGGACAAGGTCGCGCCGACTGCATCCGGAACGATGAATTTTCCGTCGAAGAGCGGGCCAGCGCCGTCCCATCGCGGAAAATGCAACTCGGTCGAGATTGGCGGGGCATATCGCGCATCTTCGGCCGGATGATACCGAACGTGGCGGAACTGTCGCTTTATGCATCGGTTCGCCGGAGCATATGGTCCGTTGGACAGCATGCCGCCTTGAACACCATCTTGGTCGCCGACGCGATGGCCCGTTGAGGAGTAGACCCACTGCTCGACTTGCTTGCTCGAAATATCGAGGCGAGGCAGCGACGCGGCGCCACGAGCAAGATCGTCCGCATATACAAGGTGAGAAAAGCCCTCCGGCGCCGCCCTATTCAACAGATCGGTAGCCGTCCGAGCGTCCGCCAATTCGCGGAGCATGGGGCCGAGAATATCCCAAGCGCGTCGAAGCGCCTTCTGTGCAGACGCCGCGGCCTTTGCGTTCGCGTCCTTCTGCTCAGCGTGGCGCCGTGCGAATTCTGCACGCGCCTCGCTGGCAAGAGCGTCTTCATGCTCAGCGACGAGGATTTCGCGGCGCTCTGTCTGAAGCACCGCCTTTCGTTCTGCGGTGGCAATAGCCTCTTCGAATTTGCTGGCCGCGGCGTCGTCCCCGTCGCGGATTGCCTCGCGACGACGGGTTTGCAGGTCAGTGAGCGCCGCCGTTCCGGTCGCAATTTCCTTGTCCAGAGCATCGATCCGGACACTCAGCGCCGCGGACTTTGATTTCGAGAAGATCATGGCGTCTCCTTAGCGGCGGGCTGCCCCGCGATTTCGAGAACTAGACCGAGCGGGGATGCGCCCGCGCGGCGGGCATCTGAGCGAAGAACCTCAGCTTCGGTCGGGCAAAGCATGAGCGCTCCCCTTATCGCTTCGATCGAAATGTTCGTCTGCGATGCAAGGTGTTGAGCGAATTGCCGCCGACCCTGAGCCTCGGGCAAGCTCATTACCGCGTCGATACGCGCCATCGCCGCTGCTAGGCCGCCATCGGCCACGCTCAGTTGAAACCCTTCCGCGCGCCCTTCGGCACGCGCGGATGCGAGATCAGCTGACGTGAACGCCAAAGCTGCGGCAGCCTGTGACAGGCGGCGCGCCGGCGCCGCCGCGGTCAATTGCGCTAGCACGCTTTCAAAAGTACCGACTTCATCGGCAAGACCGACCGCGACTGCATCGGCTCCGATGAAGGTTCGCGCTTCGGTCGCGCGAATTGCGGCTTCGCCCACGCTGGCGCGCCCCTTGGCTACGGTGGCGACGAACAGATCATAGAAGCGATCGATTTCGCCTTGAAGTTCGCCCTTCACTTCGGCCGTCAGTTTTTCGTATGGGTTACCGTCGACCTTCCGCGAGCCAGCGAAAATCAGCGTCGGCACAATTCCCTCATTGTGCAGCCGCTTCGAATAGTCGGCGTGCAGCATCACCACGCCAACCGACCCCGAAACTCCCGAAGAAGTCGTGACGATCCGCGACGCGGCTGATGCGATCGCATAACCGGCGCTAGCGGCCATGCCGTTGATCACAGCGACGACTTCCTTAGCCCGCGCAGCTTCGCGGACGGCGTCGCCGGCTTCGAAAGCGCCGACCGCTTCGCCACCGGGCGTGTCCATGTCCAAGATGATCGACGATACTGCCGGATCAGCGGCGGCTCGGCCGATCGCGAACTTGAACCCTTCATATGACGTCAGGCCGCTGTAGGCGCCCACCCATGCGCCGCGGTTCACAAGCGAGCCGATGACCGGGATAATCGCGACGCCTTCTGCGGTTGTCCGGTACGGCTTGCGGCCGGCAGAGGGGTTCTTAGGATCAACAAGCTCGTAATTCCCGACGAACCTGGAAGAGCCGGGAGCGGCCTTTTTGAGATAATCCGCTTCGACGGCGCCAAGGGTGGCGCTATCGATCCCGATCCGACCGTCGAGAACCGACGCAATCAGCGACAGCTTGTCAGGGTGGATCATAAGCGGCCGGTTAAGAACCCGGTCTGCGACGTGGAACAGGACTGTCATTGTCCGCTTCCTTCAATCGCCATGCGCGCAACTTCGAGGGCGACCCCAGCTGAATTGACCAGCTCCTTCGCTCGGATGGCGCCGATAAGGTCGCCGCCGGCCAGGGCCGTGCGGTATGCGCGCTCGGCTGCGCGGAGCGCCGCCGCAGCGTCCGCCAGATTTCCAGCCTTCCTGGCTGGCGAGAGGTTCTTCCGAATGTTCATCCGTACGCTCGATCGTGATGACGATGCGGCGAACGCTATTCGATGAGAAACGGGGAGCGCGATCCCGAAATAATTGTTGGGCTAACGCATTGGTGCCTCGGTGAATTCTCGGGTCGGCCCGTAAGGAAACCGCAACCTCGATTTCCGGGAATATCCAGATTTTTTGGGGCATTTCGTGCCGCACCCATCGGGCGCCCGTCATACGGTCCCTAAACGTTTTTGAGCGCCGGCCTTGGATGGTTCGGCAGTCCCTTTGCCGCTGACGCCCGTGCGTTATTTCTGAACGGACGGCGTTCGACGCGCGCGCATCCAGCGCGCGCCAGCGGCCAGCCTAATCGATCCACGCGACCATGCTGCTACGTCACAGGGGAATTTCGTCGTTCAGGTCGTGCGGGTAGCGCTCGAATATGTCGTCGATCGCCCGCTGGGTCTGGGACGGTAGCTTGCTGGGCCTTCTCAACTGCTGATCCGGTGCAGGATGCAATTGTTGGCCGTGTTCACCGGTGAACCAACCATCGTCGACATATCTCATCAGACCATCCGTTCTGCTGGTAACCCCAATAAGCCCAATTGGGCTTGTTGGGCTTCTCATTGGGGTTCGGCCAAGCCCAATCCCCAACCCCAACACGCCCCCCTCTTAGAGGGGGGCGTTGGGCCTGTTGGGGGTGGCCCCGGACCCCAACGTGATCGTCTTGTTCTCAAAGGTAATCAGATCAGCGTCCCGGAGTTCGACCAATACCTTCCGGAACTGCTCTGCCGTGCTATCGGCTGATTTGCCTTCAATTAGCTTCCGTTCCCGGGCTGTCTGCAAACAGGCCTGACGGTTGGCGAGACGGTCGACTGCCAATTCCGCAATGAGGGACAGAACCTTTTCGGATCGCGACGGCTCCGCGTTGTGCGCCTCGATGATCGGTCCCTCTTCGTCTTCGGCTATCTCTGCCGAGATCACAATCTCAGGATCAGCATTTTGAGTATCACGGTACTCGATAGGTACGAGCCGGAATGGCAAAGCCTGACCTTCAGCGACGGCATTCGCTTTTGTCACGACGAGCCGCTTAATCTTTCCCTTTGCGTTTTTCACCTGCAATTCGACGTCGACCGCGCCGATCAGTGCGGTCGATCCGCGCATCTCCCCGTCACCACCTTTGCCGGCATGATGAACGAACAGGACCGCAGCTGATGGCACCTGCTCTACGAGCCGCGTGAGACCTTCAACGACGCGCCCCATGTCGCGCGCGCTGTTTTCATCCAGGCCGGGCATGCATCGAGCCAACGTGTCGATCACGATGATGCCGGGGCAGGATCGCTCATGCTCGCAAACCTGACGAACCCGGTTGGCGAGGTCTGTAACCTCGTCTTGGTTCGACAGATCGGGGCGAGCCATTGCGACGTAGAGCGGCGCTTTGGCCTTGCGCCGGATCGCCAATAGGCGTCGCGCGGCCTCCTGGCCGCGCTCGGCAGCTATATAGATCGCCGGCCCCTGAAGCACGTTGCGCCCCAGAAAGGGCCTTCCCTCCGCGATGCAAGTCAGAAGAAGCTGGGCAACCGTTGATTTCCCCTCGCCCGCCGGCGCCACGATCGCGCCGATTTCACCGACGGCGAGCAAGCCCTGGATTACCTCTTCACGAGCCGGCCGCTCCGGAAGAGCGTCCAGCCGATGCAGAGAGAAGCCGCGTTGATTGCGGTTGTTTTTTAGCGGGATTGGATCAGCCATAAATGCCCCGCATGGTGCGCCAGCTCTCTTGTTGCACGATCGGTTTTGATAGGACGGCAGCCGCTCGGATTGCGATCCCGAAGAAATTGCCATGACAACACATTGTTGATCTTCAGGTTTTCTGGTTCGTGCGAAGGCTCTCCGCCAACAAATTTGCGCGTCGTGTCAGCGGCTGATCGTCTGGCGGGAAGTTCGACTTTGCGATCGATGACAACTTGGCCGTGATGGTCTTCAACATCGCAGTCCATCCAAGTTCCGAAAGAGCTTCAACAACCGCCCTCGATCGAACCGGATCAGGCGATCCTTCAGCAGCCAGCTTGATGAACATCCCAAGGAAGGCCGCGGACGATGCGATCCAGTTCGCCTCTGCGACTGTCCGCGGTTGATCGCATTTCGCAATTAGTCCCTGAGACTTGCCCTTCAAAGTGGCGTTGTCCGGACCACCACTCAAATGGAGAAGGATGCCTTCAGCAATGCGCGCATCGATTGGTCGTTTCGAAATCAAGGCGACCACGGCGTAGGCTGCCAAATACCGCGGCAAGCCCATGTAGGCTTCAGCACAGAAGACCATTGCGACGGCAAAGCGATCGTCATCTTCAAAGAAGGCCAGCGTTGTACCGATCGGCCGCCCTCGCTTCGGCCGCGCGAACGCCGCGGCCCGCCGTTGACGGTCTTCTTGCGTTCGCTTTCGACGCGACCGCTTCGCTTGTCCTGTAGTGTTGCTTGATCTATCTGTCGCCATGTCCGGCGTCCCTACAACGTCGGTGGTTTAACGGGCTCGCCTGCGTTGCCGCGCAGAGTGCGAGCCTTTCGCTTTCGAGCGCATTTGCATTGAAAATGGCGGCGCGCTGCGCAGACGAAACAACGCGCCGCCGATGCGCCGACCGGGTACATCCGCCGGCTGGCGCTTGTACTGCGCAGGCGTGCTAACTTGCGCAGCAAGGTAAAGATCAGGCTGACCGGGACTGTTCGGCGTATGCATCCAGATCGGCGACCGTGTATCGGACCAGCGCGCCGAACCGATGATAGGGCGGCCCGAATTTGCGCATGCGCCACTTCGCCAGCGTCGACGTCGACACGTTCAAATATTCCGCAGCGGCGCGGTCGTCGATATAGCGCGATCCCGCGGCGCCTGTGGCCTTCGTTTGCATTCCAAATCCTCCGCATGGCGACGCGCCGAACGCGCCGGAACAGCGAGGAAGATAAGCGCGATCCCAGCTCGCTATGACAAATAAATCGCTGGGATGGGCATGCTGATGACAAAAAAATTCAACAAGGCTGTTTCGGTCCGCGTTCGCGAGGACGAGCGAGCTGAGAGACAAACGAGAAAAAGACCCGAGGGCGCCCGCGTTGCCTTGCTCGTATCTAGCGCCAGCCACCCTTACCGGGACATGCGTTGATGCTCGTGGCGGTCCTCAACGATCCGAGGACTGCCCCGCGGGGGCTTACTCGATAACGATTTCGGGAAGCCGCGGCGTTGGCAGATCAAGACAACCATCCAGATTGATTGATCTGGGTTCATCTTCCGTTTGGCCGATGTGAAGGACTAAGCCTTCACGACGCATGTAGACTTGAAGCGGGGCATCAAGCCGCGACCCCCATTGCCTGATGGTGGCGACGTTCAGCGGCGTTACAAACTGGCGACACTCGTTGATTTCTGCGATCGCGTTTCCGGCTACGCGCATCGCTCGGTTAAAGCGCCGCGCAACGCGATCACGGTCGTCGTCGTCGGCCTTCTCGATGTCGTCCGGCAGGTCCAGATTTTCCAGAAGGCGCTGGGCAGTTTCCACCTTTTGCGCCATCGACGTCCGGGCCGGGTCCAGCAGCTGAGTACCCGTGACAGTCGAATAGCGCGTGTAAAACTGCTTCCCGTCGGTTCCTCCCGATACGACCATAAGCGCGCCGTCGCGCATGTAGCGCCACAAGTCGATCTGAAGGGTCCTCTTCAACTTCGGCCCGAGGATATCTTGCAAGTCGTCCAAATGCCTTGCGATTGGCTTTGCCCGTTCAAGGGCGGATGACGCCTCCTTCGCCTTCCACAGGTTGCCGATCAGATACCTGATGCTGCCTTCGCGTCGGATGCGATCCTGAAGGTCCTTGTATGCGGCTTGGTGTCCTTCAGGGTTGATGCGCCGGAAACAATGCTGGCCCATCAGCCGGACAAGGTGGGTTTCGGGAAACCATGCGATCAGCCCCGTATTGAATTTCGCCGTTACGGGCGTGCAGCACGGGCACGGCGCCTCTTGCCCCTTGGGCAGTTGAAAGTCGGCGACGTACTGGACTTCCGCCCCTTCGCCCGGCTTGGTGTGGGTGTGCCCGCGCCACGTATAGGTGGGGTTGCCCGATTTGACCCAATCGCGCACTTCCTCCACGACCGACTTGTCGGGAAGCGTTGGAAAGTCAGGCTTTGGTCGCAGGGCGCTTTCCGGGATTTCGATGCGATCTAGGGGCATGGCACATTCACTTGGAAGGGCAACTGATCCCGGCCGGCATGTGATTTTTGCAAGCCCAGTCGTGATAGGCGACCCATCCTTGCGCGCCGCATCCGATGCCGCCGACGATCGTGAACAGGGCGACGGCGATGCCGATGGCGGATTGCATCCACGTCAGATCGACCCGCCGGCCGATGATTTCGACCGGCTTCCCATTCCAATACAGGCGCCCATCGTTATCGATGCCGAGACCGTCCGCCTCCCCCATCGAGATCGGTCGCACGTAGCGAGGCCACCGGCTCTTATCGATCGTTTGAACGGGAATGCGCTTCAGTTCGTCTTCGCGCTCGGCGTTCTTTTGTTCTCGCCGAATTCGCTCTTCCTCAGTTTCCACCGCGCCCCACCTTTACCCGGTCGTTTTTGTTTCCGTGCTTACATCGTGCTTACATGACGCCGAACGCAAAAGCGGACCAACAAGGTCCGCGACGCAACACACTGAAATCACTTTGAAAAATGGTCGGAGCGAGAGGATTTGAACCTCCGACCCCTAGTCTCCCAGACTAGTGCGCTAACCGGGCTGCGCCACGCTCCGATGCCGTTCCATTAGCTGCGATCCTGCGTTCGCGCAAGGCAAAGCAGGCTTCTGACGACTGCAATCCGCGCACCGGTTCCCTTGGCGGGCTTCCTTGCCTCAGCCGTCCTTCATCGCCGCGTCGATCATCTGTCGGCAGGCGACCAGCTCTTGCAGCACGCGTTCGAGCCGCTCCCGATCGGCTGACGGAACGGAGGGACGAACCGGCGGCGCGGCGGGCGCCTTGCCCGGCTGGGCGTGCGCCTTGTAGGTCGACAGGATCGGATCCTCGTCGGGATCGACGAATCGGTAGTCGATCCCCTTCTCGTCGCCATCACCCTCCTCGCCGTCGAAATCGAGCCCGTCGCTGCTCTCGAGGTCGTCGGGCTCGGCCATGCTGTTGCCGACGGCTTCCTCGACCGCGCCGAACGAGACCGCCGCGGTCTGGTCGGCGATGCCCTGCACCGATTTGATGCCGTGCTCCTTCAGGATCCGCTGCACACCGCGGATGGTGTAGCCCTCGCCGTACAGCAGCCGGCGGATGCCCTTGAGCAGGTCGACGTCGTCGGGGCGATAATAGCGGCGTCCGCCGCTGCGCTTCATCGGCTTGATCTGCGCGAAGCGCGTTTCCCAGAATCTCAGCACATGCTGGGGAATATCGAGTTCATCAGCGACCTCGCTGATGGTACGGAACGCATCCGGCGCCTTGTCCAAATGCCCGCTCCTTTGAGCTCAATGCCTGGAGCCTTTCCGTTCCGATTGAATCGGAACGGGGCTCCGGATTCTAGGTTTGCCGCGCTTTCTTCACGCGAACCGGGTATCCACTTCGCTTGAAAACGCTCTAGTCGGCCTTGCTGCCGTCGCCATTGGTGACGACATGGCCATTGATCCGCTGCTTCAGGATCGCCGACGGCTTGAACACCATCACCCGCCGCGGCGAAATCGGCACCTCGGTGCCGGTCTTCGGATTACGGCCGATACGCTGGCCCTTCTTGCGCACCATGAAGGAGCCGAATGAGGACAGCTTCACTGTCTCGCCCTTTTCCAGGCAATCAGTGATCTCCTTCAGCACCAACTCGACAAATGCCGACGATTCCGTGCGCGACAGACCCACCTTTTGGTAGACCGCCTCACACAAATCGACGCGCGTAACTGTTTTTCCGGTTCCCGTGGTCATCGCCTGCCCCGCACTCTCGGCGAACAATTTCTTGACTGAAATTAAAAGCTTAGCGCGCAATGGTCAACAGCGACCAGCATCCAGGCGCAGGAAAGATACCGGCAACCTGTCGATACTGTTTGGCGATGCGCTACCAGCGCACGAGCGCCGAGCCCCAGGTGAAGCCGCCCCCCATCGCCTCGAACAGCACCAAATCGCCCTTCTTGACGCGCCCGTCCTTCACGGCGACCGACAGCGCGAGCGGGATCGAGGCCGCCGACGTGTTGCCGTGCTTGTCGACCGTCAGGACCACTTTCTGCGGCGCAATATGAAGCTTATGCGCCGACGCATCGATGATTCGCTTGTTGGCCTGGTGCGGGATGAACCAGGTGATGTCCTCGGCAGTGAAGCCGGTGGCGTTGAAGGCGTCGACGATCACGTCGGTGATCATGCCGACGGCGTGCTTGAACACCTCGCGGCCCTCCATCCGGAGGTATCCGACCGTCCTGGTCGAACCGGGCCCGCCATCGACGAACAGCTTCGCCTTGTGGCGGCCGTCGGAGCGCAGATGCGTCGTCAACACGCCGGGGTCGCTGGTGGTGCCGGAATGCTGCTGCGCCTCCAGCACGACCGCGCCGGCGCCGTCGCCGAACAGCACGCAGGTGCCGCGGTCGCTCCAGTCAAGGATGCGCGAGAAGGTTTCGGCACCGATCACCAGCGCCCGCTTGTGGGTGCCGGCGCGCAGGAAATTATCGGCGGTGGCCAGCGCGAAAACGAAGCCGGAGCAGACCGCCTGCAGGTCGAAGGCGACGCCATGGTTGATGCCGAGCGCGTGCTGGACGGCGACCGCGGTGGCGGGAAAGGTGTTGTCCGGCGTCGAGGTCGCGAGCACGATCAGGTCGATCGACTGCGCATCGACTTGCGCGTGGGCGAGCGCGGCCTGCGCCGCCTTGATCGCCAGATGCGAGGTGAATTCGTCGTCGGCCGCGATGTGGCGCTCGCTGATGCCGGTGCGCTGCACGATCCATTCGTCCGACGTGTCGATCCGGCTGGCCAGTTCGGCATTGGTCAAAACCCGCTCCGGCAAATAAGAGCCGCAGCCGAGCACTACCGAACGTATCGCAGTCACGAGACAGCCTCCTGCGCGGTCTGCGCCTGCACCAGCGCACTGCCGTCGCGATTAAGCATCTGATTGATCTTGGTGAGGAGATCGTAGTGGGCCATCTCATAGCCAACATCGACCGCGTAAGCAAAGCCTTCCGTGTTGACGCCGCCATGGCTCTTGACCACCACGCCCTTCAGGCCGAGCAGCAGGCCGCCATTCGACTTGTTGGGATCGAGCTTGTCGCGCAGCTTCCGGAATGCACCGCGGGCCAGCAGATAGCCGATGCGCGAGATCCAGCTCGAACCGATCGCCTCGCGCAACAGGTCGAACATCTGGCGGGCAGTGCCTTCGGCGGTCTTGAGCGCGATATTGCCGCTGAATCCTTCGGACACGATTACGTCGGCACGCCCCTTGCCGATGCCATCCCCTTCGACGAAGCCGATATAGTTGATGTCAGATAGGGCGCGCAGCATTTCGGCGGCCTCGCGGATTTCCTCATGGCCCTTGACCTCCTCCTCTCCGATGTTGAGGAGGCCGACGGTGGGGCGTTCGATGTTGAACAGCACGCTGGCCATCGCGCTCCCCATCACTGCCAGTGTCGCGAGATGATGGGCGTCGCCGCCGATCGTGGCACCAAGGTCGAGCACCACGGAGTCACCGCGCAGAGTCGGCCAAACTCCGGCGAGCGCCGGGCGGTCGACGCCCGGCAGCGTCCGCAGATTGATGCTGCCCATCGCCATCAGCGCGCCGCTGTTGCCGGCGGAGACCGCGACATCGGCCTCGCCATGCTTCACGGCGTCGATCGCGAGCCACATCGATGACGCCCGCCGGGTCCGCCGCAGCGCCTGGCTCGGCTTCTCATCGTTCTTCACGGCGACGTCGGTATGGATCACTTTCGATACCGCCTTCAGCGCCGGATGCTTGGCGAGCTCCGGCTCGATCTGGGCCCGGTCCCCGATCAACAGGAATTCGCTGTCGGGATGACGGCTCAGCGAGATCGCAGCGCCGGGAATGACGACGGCAGCGCCGACATCGCCCCCCATGGCGTCAAGCGCTATTCGAACCTTTTGAGGCATGAACGTCCCGGAAGCCTGCTTTCCCGCAGCCCTTCAGACGAGGACCGCGAGCTTGAAGTCACCGCCGTTAATGGCGCGCGGCGAAACACCAACTCGCGTCCCGGCCGGGCCGCGACAATAGCGTGTCCTCGGTCCGACACAACCTCTTGACCGCAAATGAGGCAGCTGCCGAACCGTCACGCAACACATCAGAACATACCAGAAATACATTGTATTTCAATGTATTATGACACGCATTTGAAGTAACTAGGAGCAGTGCTCGCGCAAGCTTGCAGGCAAGCCATCCCCGCAAATGTGGCGCCAGGCGCCCTCAACTTCCCTTGGGCTTCTTGCCGTCCGGCTTTTCCGTCAGCGCCTTCAGCGCCGCGAAAGGATGATTTTCCGGGTCAGGCGCTTCAGCCTTCTGTTCAAAGACCGCATCCACCTTGCGCGGATACGGGTCTATGCCGAGAAAAAGCGCATCGGTGGCGAGCCGGCCGATGTCGATGAAACCGCCGACGATCGCCTCCGGCGGGTCCGGCGTTTCCTCATCGCTGTCGTCGGCGTCGTCGATCAGGTCGGCCATTTGCGGGATCTGCTCGGGCGGCGCGAACACCACATCGATCGGCTCATCGATCTCGTTCTCGATCGGATCGAGCGTCACCACGCAGGTCTGCCCGACCGTGGCCTTAACTCTGCCGGTGACATGGTAGCTGCCGTCGCGTTTGGGCTGCAGGTCGAACTCTGCACGTGCGGAGACGACCTCCCTCAACCCAGCAACTTCGGCCATCGCGTTGCGCGCCGCCTCGTCGGCCGCGATCTCGCGATGCAGGCCGGTCTCCGGAATCTGCGCGACATTGACGAGAACCCGCCAGGGGTCGCGGTCGCGCCGTGCATCGGGCTGCCCTGTGGTGCCGCCGCTCATGCCGCCGTCCCCGCAGCCTGTGGTACTGGAAAGCGCCACGCGCCCTTGGCCAACGCCGCGAGATCGGCGCGCGCCAGCTCTTCGATCGCCTCCCTGGCGTAGGCGGCGAGCTCGCGGCCCTTGTCGATGTTCTGACCGTTGAGGATGTTCTTGCAGAACGACTCGGCCAAGGCCGCCTCGCTGTCGGTCAGCGCCAAATCATAGGCTGCGGTGCGGCCGTAGAAGGCTTCACCGAACGCCTGCATGCGCTTCGGCACCGTGAGGTCGCCGACGCCCATTTCGCGCAGATTGTCGTCCATATCGATGCAGAAATGATCAAACAGGGCCTGGGACAGCGCGACGCCGCCCTCGACGGATTTCAGTCGCCGCAGCACCAGCCACAGATGCATCAGAAGCAGGTCAAAACGGCCATTAACCGTGTCCGGAACGCCCAAGTCACGGTAAAACAACGGTTCTCGCGCCTGCGTCACGATCATGCCATAGATGGTCTCAATGGTGCTGCGCGCGGGCACCCGGGGTCTTCTGAAGTGATTGAACGGCCAAAGCATGACGGGTTCCGGCTGCCGGTCCCCAAAGGGTCGCCTGTTGAGAGGTCGCCCATTGGAGCTCGGCATGATTGCAATCCATTGAGCTGCCCGGTACGTCAATGCCTCGGCCGATGCAAGGGGACGGATCAGTTCCGCCGATGAACCACATTCTTTCACGACAGTCTCGCGCCGCTTCCGCGCGCGGGTTCTTTTCGCGTCTCCGCGCCGTCGCGGCGATTGGCCTCGTCTGCGCCGCACTCGGCGGCTGCGCCGGGGAACAATTCCAGAAGGGCTACATCCTGCCCGAGGGGGCGCTCGAGCAGATCCCGATCGGCGCGAGCCAGGACCAGGTGCTCATCGTGCTCGGCACGCCCTCGACGGTCGCAACGCTGGACGGCGAGGTGTTTTATTACATCTCGCAACGGACCTCCCGCCCGGTCGCCTTCATGAATCAGCGGGTGATCGACCAGCGCGTGATCGCGGTCTATTTCGACAAGAACCGGCAGGTGCGCCGACTGGCCAATTACGGCCTGAAGGACGGCAAGATCTTCGACTTCGTCAGCCGGTCCACGCCGACGTCGGGCCAGGAAATGTCCTACCTGACACCGCTCTTCAAGCTGCTGAGCTTCAACTAGAGCGTTTTCGAGCGAAGTGGGCTCCGGTTCGCGTGAGACAACGCGTCAAACCGGAGTCCAGAGCATAAGCCGCTGCGCCAAGTTGTCGCTTGCCCGAGGGGCAAGCGGTCCCCTAGTTTGCTCGCAAACAAGAGCCTGAGCAGGGGGTAAACGCATGACAGCCAAGAGATTTTCCCGTCGTACGGTATTGTCGGGCACGGCCGCATTGACGGCCGCGGCGATCCTGCCGCGCGCGAGCCTCGGCGCCGGTGACTGGTGGCCGACCGAGACCGTCCGCATCATCGTGCCGGCGGCGGCCGGCGGCTCGACCGACGTGATGGGGCGGCTGCTCGCGGCGCATTTGCAGCCGCTCTGGGGCCAGTCGGTGGTGGTGGAGAATCGCTCCGGCGCCGGCGGCACCATCGGCACATCCGAGGTCACACGCGCCAAGGGCGACGGCCACACCATCCTGATAGGCAATCCCGGCCCCAACGCGATCGCCTACAGCATCTTCCGCAACCTGACCTACAAGGCCGACCAGTTGCAGCCGGTCTCCAACATGATCCGGATTCCGAACATTGTGTCGGCGCATCCGTCGACCGGTCTCAAGTCGATCCCCGAATTGATCGCCTTCCTGAAGAAGAATCCGGACAAGCTCACCTACGGCTCGTCCGGCACCGGACAAAGCCCTCACCTCACCGGTGCCTGGTTCCTGCAGCTCACCGGGTTGAAGATGACGCACGTGCCGTTCCGCGGCGCCGGTCCCGCATTGCAGGCCGGGCTCGCCGGCGACATCCAGATCCTGTTCGACAATCTCTATCCGTCGCTGCCGCAGGTGCAGGACGGCAAACTCAACGGCCTCTGTGTCACCACGCCGGAGCGCAGCGATTCCGCACCGAACCTGCCGACAATGCGCGAGGGCGCGCCGGAACTGGCAAAGTTCGACGTCTCGTCCTGGTTCGGCGTGTTCCTGCCGAAGACCGCGCCTGCCCCGGTGCTCGACGAGTTGAACCGCCAGGTCAAGGCGATGCTGGAGCGCGACGACGTCAAGAAGAACATCGCCGGCATGGGCGCGCGCGCCGACTACGGCACGCCCCAGCAATTCTCCGATTTCGTCGATGCCGAGACGAAGAAGTTCGCGGCGATCATCGAGAAGGAAGGGTTGCAGATGGAGGTCAAGTAGCAGCCGCCGTCACGACGTTTCCTGAGCACGTTGCGGCCAACGCTACGAAGACTTGTTGATCTTCTTGACCTTGGCGTCGGTCGCTTCAATCGACATCGCCAGTTCCATGATCGCCTTCGAGAGCAGCTCGATGGCCTCCTTCTGATCCTGCGATTTGGAGGCGCGGAGCGCGTAGTTCCGTGCAGATGAGAGCGACATCGATTGATCTCCGTGTTGTTCGCGTCTGGTTCAAAAATAAAACCCCGCGGCTTTCACCGCGGGGCTTCGTTTCAGTCGTGTCCGCCGCTCAGTGCGCCAGGATCGCCAGCAGCAGCAGCGCCACGATGTTGGTGATCTTGATCATCGGGTTCACCGCCGGGCCCGCCGTGTCCTTGTAGGGATCGCCGACGGTATCGCCGGTCACCGCGGACTTGTGGGCGTCAGAGCCCTTGCCGCCGTAGTGGCCGTCCTCGATGTACTTCTTGGCGTTGTCCCATGCGCCGCCGCCCGAGGTCATCGAGATCGCGACGAACAAACCGGTGACGATGACGCCGAGCAACATGGCACCGACCGCGGAGAATGCCGCCGACTTGCCGGCTGCACCACCGCCCGCGATCACATAGATCAGGAAGTAGACCACGATCGGCGACAGCACCGGCAGCAGCGACGGGATGATCATCTCCTTGATCGCCGCCCGGGTCAGCAGGTCGACCGCCTTGCCGTAGTCCGGCTTGTCGGTGCCCTGCATGATGCCGGGCTTCTCGCGGAACTGACGGCGCACTTCCTCGACGATCGCACCGGCGGCGCGACCGACTGCGGTCATGCCCATCGCACCGAACAGGTACGGCAGCAGACCGCCGAACAGCAGGCCGACCACGACGTAAGGATTGTTCAGGGAGAAGTCCGGGTTGACGCCCTTGAAGTAGGCATGGGCATTGGCGTCGCTGATGAAGAATTTGAGGTCCTGATTATAGGCCGCAAACAGCACCAGCGCACCGAGACCGGCCGAGCCGATCGCGTAGCCCTTGGTCACCGCCTTGGTGGTGTTGCCGACCGCGTCGAGCGCGTCGGTCGACTTGCGCACCTCCTTGGGCAGCCCCGCCATCTCGGCGATGCCGCCGGCGTTGTCGGTGACCGGGCCGAAGGCGTCGAGCGCGACGATCATGCCGGCCAGCGCCAGCATGGTGGCGGTCGCGATCGCGATGCCGAACAGGCCGGCAAGGCTGTAGGTGACGAGGATGCCGGCGATGATCACGATCGCGGGCAGCGCGGTCGCTTCCATCGAGACCGCGAGGCCCTGGATCACGTTGGTGCCGTGACCGGTGACCGAGGCCGAGGCGATCGACTTCACCGGGCGATAGTCGGTGCCGGTGTAGTATTCGGTGATCCAGATGATCAGGCCGGTGACGACGAGACCGACCACGCCACACCAGAACAGCGCCATGCCGGTATAGTCGACGCCGTCGAGCTTGCCGAAGCCGACCAGCCAATTGATCACGAGCGCGACGCCGACCAGCGACAGGATGCCGGTGGCGATCAGGCCCTTATAGAGGGCGCCCATGATGGACTGGCTGGCACCGAGCTTGACGAAGAAGGTGCCGATGATCGAGGTGATGATGCAGATGCCGCCGATCGCGAGCGGCAGCGTCATCATGTTCACCAGGATCGGCGTCTTGGCGAAGAAGATCGCCGCGAGCACCATGGTGGCGACCGCGGTCACCGCGTAGGTCTCGAACAGGTCCGCCGCCATGCCGGCGCAGTCGCCGACATTGTCGCCGACGTTGTCGGCGATGGTGGCCGGGTTACGCGGATCGTCCTCGGGGATGCCGGCCTCGACCTTGCCGACGAGGTCGCCGCCGACGTCCGCACCCTTGGTGAAGATGCCGCCGCCGAGACGGGCGAAGATCGAGATCAGCGAGGCGCCGAAGCCGAGCGCCACCATGGCGTCGACCACGGTGCGGCTGCCCGCTTCCAGACCCATGAACTTGACCAGCACCATGAAGTAGATGGTGACGCCAAGCAGCGCGAGACCGGCAACCAGCATGCCGGTGATCGCGCCCGCCTTGAAGGCGAGCTCGAGGCCGCCGGCGAGCGAGGTGGTTGCCGCCTGCGCGGTGCGGACGTTGGCGCGCACCGAGACGTTCATGCCGATGAAGCCGGCAGCCCCCGACAGGATGGCGCCGATCGCAAAGCCGATCGCCACCGGCAGGCCCAGGAAGTAGGCCAGCACCACGAAGATCACGATACCGACCATGCCGATCGTGGTGTACTGCCGCCGCAGATAGGCCTGTGCGCCCTCGCGCACCGCGGCCGCGATTTCCTGCATGCGCGGATTACCCGCATCCGCGTTCAAGACCGACTGCGTCGCCCAGATCGCGTAGACGATGGAAAGCGCCCCGCAGAGCACAATCAACCATAAAGCTGTCATGTTGCCTCAGATCCTTGATGTAACCCCCGCGCCTTCTTGTGCCGCTAGGGGGCGGCAGGCGCTTATTTTGCGAGGACAATCCTCCCCAAAAACGGATTGCCTCAAATCGGGCGCGACCTTGCCAAAATCGTTACCGCTGTGCAACGCCACCTGTGGCCGAAAACGCCGATATCGGCAGCTATTTAGAAGGAAAATCGGCGCGATCAGGCGCGGGAAGTCCAGAGCCGCTTCCGTTCCGACGCGTTTTCTTAACGCGAACCGGTGCCCACTTCGCTCGAAAACGCTCTAGAAATGGCTGTAGGACAGCCGCTTCAACTTCAGTTCCCGCCCCTGCCCGTCAAGGAAGCTTGGTGGCGACAAGCCTGCGATCAGGCCGCCGATTGCGGTCACCGCGACCTTGGCCTGCCGTGCGTCGCGCAGAAACGCGTCGACATGATCGCTCGGGACCGCGCACAAGAGCTCGTAATCGTCACCGCCGGCCACCAAGGTCTCGATACCGATCGCCTTGCGCGCGAGCAGCCCTGCGGCCGCGGACGACAACGGGATGCTCGGCACGTTGATCACGCCCGCCACACCACTGGCTGCGCAAAGCTTGGTCAGATCGCCGGCAAGACCGTCGGACACATCCATCGCAGCGCTGGCGTGGGTGCGGACGGCCGTGGCCAAGGCGTTGCGCGGCTGCGGAACACGGTAACGGGCAGCAAGAAAATCCCGCCCGACGACATCGTCCGCCAGAGCCGCGGCGACCGGGCCACCCCGGAGCACATCGAGGCCGAGCGCGGCGTCTCCGATCGTGCCGGTGACGAACACACGGTCGCCCGCCTGCGCCCCTGCGCGATGCACCATCGTACCCTGCGGCACCCGGCCGAACGCAGTGATCGAGATCATCAACGGCCCCGGCGTCGAGACCGTGTCGCCACCGAGCAGCGGGCAGCCGAAATGTGCGGCGTCCTCGCCGAGCGCCCGGGCAAACGGCTTCAGCCAGGCCTCCTCGGCGCCGCGCAGCGCCAGCGTCAGCACGAAGCCCGCCGGCACCGCGCCCTTGGCGGCGATGTCGGAGAGGTTCACCCGCAGCGCCTTGCGCGCCAGCGTGTCGGGCGGATCATCGCGGAGGAAATGCACGCCCTCGACGATGGCGTCCGTGGTGACCACGATGTCCTCGCCGGCCGCCCTCAGCGCGGCGGCGTCGTCGTCGAGCCCGAACGCCCCCGGTTCGGTCGCGAGCGGCTTGAAATAGCGCGCGATCAGGGAGTCTTCGCCGGATATCGGTTTGTCGCTCTGCGTCACGATAGCAGCCCCGTCATCCTGAGGTGCGAGCGGAGCGAGCCTCGAAGGATGCACGGCCCCAGCCGGGCCGCCGCCCTTCGAGACGGCCGCTGCGCGGCCTCCTCAGGGTGACGGTCAAGCGATCATATGTCTCCACTCAGCTCCGCACAAACTCGTCGCCGCGGAACTGGCGCGCGATCTGGTCGAGCACGGCGTTGACCATGCCGGTTTCGTCCTTCTCGACGAAGGCGTGCGCGACGTCGACATATTCGGAGACCACCACGCGGCCCGGCACGTCCTTGCGGTGCTCGAGCTCGTAGGAGCCTGCCCGCAGCACCGCGCGCAGGATGGCGTCGATCCGTTTCAGCGGCCAGCCCTTCGACAGCGCCTCGTCGATCAGCGGATCGAGCTTGGCCTGGTCGCGCACCACGCCGGAGACCACGTCGCGGAAAAACGCGGCTTCCGCCGGCAGGTATTTCTCGCCCTCGACCTCGTTGCCGAGCCAGTGGCTCTCGAACTCGGCGAAGATGTCGTTGATGCCGGCGCCGCCAATGTCCATCTGGTAGAGCGCCTGCACCGCCGCGAGCCGTGCCGCGCCGCGGCGGTTGGCTTTTCTGTCGGGAGCTTTCGCGGGCTTCTTGTTGTCAGCCATGGTCAGGCCTTTGCCAGGCGGCGTTTGATCCGCAGCATCGCCAGCGCCGCACGCGCCGCGTCGCCGCCCTTGTTCAGCTCGCTGGCGCGCGCCCGCGCCCAGGCCTGCGCCTCGGTGTCGACGGTGAGGATGCCGTTGCCGAGCGGGAATTTCCGGCTGACGGCCAAATCCATCAATCCGCGCGAGGATTCCTGCGAGACGATTTCGAAATGGATGGTGTCGCCGCGCACCACGCAGCCGAGCGCGATCGCCGCGTCATAGGGCTTGCCGTTCGTTTCAGCCGCATCGATCGCGATCGCGATCGCCGCCGGAATCTCCAGCGCGCCCGGCACCGTGATCACGTCATGGCTGGCGCCTGCGGCCTTGATCTCGGCGAGCGCGCCTTCCAGCAACGCATCCTGGATGTCGTCATAAAACCGCGCCTCGACGATCAGCACGCGTGCGCCGGTAATGTCGGTCTGGTCCTTCAGGGGTGCGCGCCGCGCGTCAGCCATCTACGTATCCATTTCATATTGTTGACATTTACCGATAACGTTGGATGTCAACGTTTCGCGAGTTTGTAGTCGCCCCGACGACTGAAGCCAAGCACGAATGCCTCAGGCACTGTCATTCCGGGATGGTCCGAAGGACCAGACCGCAGGTGCACAATAGTGCACCGGGGAATCTCGAGATTCCGGGTTCGATGCTTCGCATCGCCCCGGAATGACTGCCGCTTGACCGCTATGCCGTCATTTCATCTCCGACAGCCGCGCCGCGTAGCGGGCCATCAGATCGACCTCGATATTGACCTCGCTGCCGGCCTTCCAGCCGCTCAGGGTCGTGACACCAAGCGTGTGCGGGATGATCAGCACCGAAAAGCTGACGTCGTCGACCGTATTCACGGTCAGCGACACGCCGTCCAGCGTGACCGATCCCTTCGCCGCGATGAAACGCGCCAGTTCGCGGCTGGTTCGCAGCTCGAAGCGCGCCATGTCGGGCAGATCGTCGCGCTTGACGATGGTGGCGATGCCGTCGGCATGCCCCGCCACGATGTGACCGCCGAGCTCGTCGCCGATCTTGAGCGCGCGCTCGAGGTTGAGCCGGCCGCCCTGCCCCCAATGCTTGGCGGTGGTCATGCCGAGCGTCTCAGCCGCCGCATCGACATCGAACCAGGTCTTGCCATCGGCGGTGCCGGAGGCGACGACGGTGAGGCAGACGCCATTGCAGGCGATCGAGGCGCCGTCGGCGATCGTGGTCTGGTCGTAGTCGCAGGCAATCCGCATCCGGTGCAGCTGCCCCTGCGCGACCTGCTGCAGGCTGGTGATCTCACCGATATCGGTGACAATTCCCGTGAACACAACAAACCTCTTACTCTTCGTCATGGCCGGGCTTGACCCGGCCATCCACGACTTACTTCACTGCTGGCGACCAAGACGTGGATGCCCGGGTCAAGCCCGGGCATGACGACCTAGGATCGATCGTAGATAGTCAAAACATCTTTGGCCAAGGCTTCGCTAGCACGAAGCCGGAAGGCGGGCGACTGCGTGATTGCGTCGAGCGGCATTGCGTCCAGCGCGGGAACGCCGTCGGCACCGATCGCATCAGGTCCGCGCAACAGCCAGATCTCGTCGACAAGGCCGGCTGCCACGAAAGAATTTGCCACGCGCGATCCGCCCTCGACCAGCAGGCGCGAGATCCCCTTCTCCGCCAGCGCATGCAGGACGGACGGCAGATCGAGCCCTTGGGACGCGCCGGCGGCGACGCGGATCACCTGCGCGCCGGCGGCACCTAGCTTCACCGCGGCAGGCGCCTCCGCCATATCCGAGCTCAGCACCCAGAGCGGCGTCTCGCGCGCCGAATGCACCAGGCGGCTGTCGCCAGCGATCCGCAGCGCGCGGTCCAGCACCAGGCGCACCGGCGAGCGCGCCGCCATGCCGGGCAGCCGGCAGGTCAAAAGCGGATCGTCGGCCTTGACCGTGCCGATGCCGACCAGGATCGCATCGCTCTGCGCGCGCAGCAGATGCACCCGGGTCCGCGCGGCCTCTCCGGTGATCGTAACTGTTTTGCCGCCGCTTGCAGCGATCTTGTCGTCGACGGACACCGCGAGCTTGAGGATCACATGCGGGCGCTTGTCGCGGATACGGCGGAAGTGCCCGGCATGGTCGCGCGCGGCCTCTTCCGCGCACAGCCCGACATCGACCGCGATGCCTGCGGCACGCAGCCCGGCGTGCCCCTGCCCCGCGACTTCCGGATTGGGATCCTCGATCGCCGAGACGACGCGTGCGAGCCCGGCCGCAACCACAGCATCGGCGCAAGGCGGCGAGCGACCGAAATGCGAGCAGGGTTCGAGCGTCACGTAGAGCGTGGCGCCGCGCGCGGCATCGCCGGCGCGCCTGAGTGCCTCGACCTCGGCATGCGGCCGGCCGCCTGCTTGCGTCCAGCCGCGGCCGACGATCACGCCGTCCTTGATGATGACGGCGCCGACCGCCGGATTGGGCCAGGTGCGCCCGAGCCCGCGCCGGCCAAGCGCCAGCGCCAGCTGCATGAAGCGCAGATCGGCCGCCTTTGCCGCTTCCTTGGCCTCTTTGGCCTTCTGCGCGAACTGGTCTTCCAGAATGCGGAAGATCATTTGCGTAGCGTCGCGAGCCGCGGGTCCTCTTCGCCGGTCAATTCGTCGAGCACGGCCTCGAAGTCCTTGGCCTCGCGGAAATTGCGGTAGACCGAGGCGAAGCGCACATAGGCGACGTCGTCGAGCTGGCGCAGATGCTCCATCACGATCTCGCCGATCGCCTCCGAGGAGACCTCGGCCTCACCGCCGCTTTCGAGCTCGCGCACGATGGTGGACACCATCTTCTCCACCCGCTCGGATTCCACCGGGCGCTTGCGCAAGGAGATCTGCAGCGAGCGCACCAGCTTGTCGCGGTCGAACGGCACGCGGCGGCCGTTGCGCTTGATCACGGTCAGCTCGCGCAGCTGCACCCGCTCGAAGGTCGTGAAACGGAAGTTGCAGGCCATGCAGACGCGACGCCTGCGAATGACCGCGGAGTCCTCGGTCGGACGCGAGTCCTTGACCTGCGTGTCGAGAGAATTGCAACTCGGGCAGCGCATCCGACGGGACCTCTAGCAGCGACCTTTTACTGATAGATCGGGAAGCGATCGGTCAGCGCCTTGACGCGCTCCTTGATCGCGGCCTCGACCAGCGGCGCCTTGCCGTCCGGCGACTGCGCCAGCGCGTTCAACACTTCGGCGATCATGCCGCCGACCTGCTTGAACTCGGCGACGCCGAAGCCGCGCGTGGTCGCCGCCGGCGTGCCGAGACGCAGGCCGGACGTGACGAACGGCTTTTCGGGATCGAACGGGATGCCGTTCTTGTTGCAGGTGATGGCGGCGCGCACCAGCGCCTTCTCCGAGATGTTGCCCTTCAGGCCCTTCGGCCTGAGGTCGACAAGCATCAGATGGTTGTCGGTGCCGCCCGAGACGATGTCGAGGCCGTGGCCGCGCAGCGTCTCCGCCAGCGCCTTGGCGTTCTCGACCACGTTCTTGGCGTAGACCTTGAAGTCCGGCCGCAGCGCTTCGGCGAACGCCACCGCCTTGGCGGCGATGACGTGCATCAGCGGACCGCCCTGCAGGCCCGGGAAGATCGCCGAGTTCAGCTTCTTGGCCAGCGTCTCGTCATTGGTGAGGATCAGGCCGCCGCGCGGACCGCGCAGCGACTTGTGCGTCGTCGTGGTGGTGACGTGGGCGTGCGGCACCGGCGAGGCATGGACGCCGCCGGCCACGAGGCCCGCGAAATGCGCCATGTCGACCAGCAGATACGCGCCGACGGAATCCGCGATCTCGCGGAAGCGCTTGAAGTCCCAGGCGCGCGAATAGGCCGAGCCGCCGGCGATGATCAGCTTCGGCTTGACCTGCTCGGCCAGCTTCTGCACCTCGTCCATGTCGATGATCTGGTCCTCGCGGCGCACGGTGTAGTGCGCGGCCTTGAACCACTTGCCTGACATGTTGACCGGCGAACCATGGGTGAGATGGCCGCCGGCCGCGAGGTCGAGGCCCATGAAGGTGTCGCCGGGCTGCAGCAGCGCCAGAAACGCCGCCTGGTTCATCTGGCTGCCGGAGTTCGGCTGGACGTTGGCGAAGCCGGCGCCGAACAGCTTCTTGGCGCGCTCGATCGCCAGCGTCTCGGCAACGTCGACCCACTCGCAACCGCCGTAGTAGCGCGCGCCCGGATAACCCTCCGCGTATTTGTTGGTCATCACCGAGCCCTGCGCCTCCAGCACGGCGCGGCTGACGATGTTTTCGGAGGCGATCAGCTCGATCTCATGACGCTGCCGGCCGAGCTCGCCCTTGATCGCGGCGGCGATCTCGGGATCGGCCTGGGCGAGGGTCGCGGTGAAGAAGGAATCGGGCGCGGAAGCGGTCTTGCTGGATGAGGTCATCGGCGAAATATCTCCACCGCCGCAAGCCTTTAAGCAGGGTGCGGACGGTCACAAGTGGCGGTCGAAGCTGGTTTCAGAGCGTTATCACATCGCCCCAAAATGGCCAAGCGGTTGCGGTCCCTGCCGGTCAATTATGCCAGATATGGTGGGGACGGCGGGGATTGCCAGCCGGCCGGACGGCCGCCCCCGCCGCCCGGTTCCCGCCGCGCGGCCAGCACGGCTGTGGCAGCCGCCAAATAGAACGTGACAACCCCTTCCCGACCGCTCGGGGCCGCGGACAAGACAACCATCGCCTCGAGGTTTCGACGCGTTGCTCGCGCAACCGCGCGACATCGGACTGGCTTGATCATGTCGCGCGCGATCGCGATGCATCGACTCACGAGATGACGAGACAATTTTTGAATCGTTCGATTTTTGAATCGTTCAACACTGGATCGATTCAAGGCTCTCACGCGATGCGTGCAATTGCGCGTCATACGCCGTTGTCTCCCGGTCACACAGCCAAGCTTTGCGTGCAACTTCGACAGCTTCTAACCGCGTGCAGGCTGCTCGCGAAAATCACCGTGATAACGACTCGCTCAAGATTTTTTTTACGGAGCGTGGAATAAATGTCGTGCAGGTGGATTCGGCCGCAGCGGTTTGCTGCTTCGGCTGTCGTTGTGTTTTCGGTTGTTGGTGCGGACGATGTCTTCGCCCAGACGCAATTGCCGTCCGTGACAGTCGAGGCGCCGCAGCGGCAGGCGGCGCGATCGCAGCAGCCTTCGCAACGGACCACGCGCGCACGCAGCGCCTCGCGCCGCGCAACAGTTGCGCCAGTGGGCGCGCAGCCACAACTCGCACGGCAGCCCGCGGGCGCCGGCGGCGGGCACGAACGCGCCAACGGCCCGGTCACCGGCTATCTGGCGCGGCTGAGCGCCAGCGGCACCAAGACCAGCACGCCGATCATCCAGACCCCGCAATCGGTGTCGGTCATCAGCGCCGAGCAGATCCGCGACCAGAAGATCGTCAGCAAGTTCGACGAGGTGCTGCGCTACACGCCGGGCGTCATCGGCGGCACCTATGGCGCCGATTTCCGCAACGACTGGTTCATGATCCGCGGCTTCCCCGCGCAGAACGAGTCGCTGTTCCTCGACGGCCTGCAGCTGTTCTACACCTCCTATGCGAGCTGGAAGCTGCAGCCCTTCAATCTCGAGCGCGTCGAGGTGCTGCGCGGTCCGTCCGGCATCCTGTATGGCGGCTCGGCGCCGGGCGGCCTCGTCAACGCGGTGAGCAAGCTGCCGCAGGCCGAGCCCAATCGCTACATCGAGACCGGCGTCAACAATTTCGGCAACGCCTATACCCAGTTCGACATCGGCGGCGCGACGGCGCAGCCCGGCAATGGCCAGGTGCAGTACCGCCTGGTCGGCCAGGCCCAGGGCGGCGGCACCCAGACCGACTATGTCTACGACAACAATTTCTTCTTTGCCCCATCGGTGACCTGGCGACCCGATGCCGACACCAGCCTCACCGTGTTCGGCATGGCCTCGCACAGCAACACCCGCGCGCTGAACTTCCTGCCCTATGTCGGCACCGTCACCAACGCGCCGTTCGGCCGGATTCCGACCAGCCTGTTCGTCGGCGATCCCAGCGCCGACCAGTTCCGCCGCGACCAGCAGATGGTCGGCTACCAGTTCCAGAAGAGCGTGACCGACAGCGTCGATTTCCGCCAGAACGCGCGCATGGCGCATGTCGATGTCTATTATGCCGGCCTCTATGGACTCGGCTACGCGACGACGCCGGCCGCCGCCGACATCACCCGCGGCAATTTCTACACCCGCGGCAT
The DNA here is from genome assembly GCF_020329495.1 of Bradyrhizobium australafricanum. Lineage (NCBI taxonomy): Bacteria > Pseudomonadati > Pseudomonadota > Alphaproteobacteria > Hyphomicrobiales > Nitrobacteraceae > Bradyrhizobium > Bradyrhizobium australafricanum. The sequence goes on from NZ_JAGKJL010000011.1 coordinate 84,207, forward strand.
CGCCACCCAGCTCAACCTCGACAATCAGCTCGAATACCGTTTCACCACCGGCGCGCTGCAGCACACCGCACTGGTCGGCGTCGATCTGAAATATTACGGCATCGACGACCGCCAGGGTTTTGGCATGGGCACGAATCTCAACGTGCTCAATCCGGTTTATGGCACCAACCTGCCGTATAGCGGCCCGCTCTATCAGAACGGCTATCTCGCCCAGGGCATGGCCGGCCTCTATCTGCAGGATCAGGTCAAGCTCGACCGCCTGACGGTCGTGCTGTCCGGACGCCAGGACTGGGTCGATCTCACCAACAACAACCGGATCGGCGCGTCCCAGGGCCGCGACGACAGCAAGTTCTCCGGCCGTGTCGGCGCGATCTACAATTTCGACAGCGGCGTTGCGCCCTACGTCTCCTACATGACGGGCTACAATCCGGTCATCGGCACCACCGCGTCCGGCCAATTGCTGCTGCCGGAAACCTCCGAGCAGACCGAGGTCGGCGTCAAATACGAGCCGGTCGGGCTCAACGCACGGTTCGGCGTCGCGTATTTCGACCTCAAGCGCAAGAACGCGCTGACAACAGATCCGAACAACCCGCTGTTCCAGACCCAGAACGGCGAAGTCACCTCGCGCGGCGTCGAGCTCGAGGCGGTCGCGAACATCACGCGCGATTTCAAGCTGGTGGCGAGCTATACCAATTACGAGCTGTTCGTCAGCAAGGACCTCAATCCCGCGCTGATCGGCACCGTGCCGACCAACGCGCCGCAGCAGCTCGCATCAGCGTGGACCGACTACACCTTCCGCGACGGCCCGCTCACGGGCTTCGGCTTCGGCGGCGGCGTGCGTTATGTCGGCTCGTCCTTTGCCGACACCGCGAACACCGCGCGCGTCCCGGGGGTCGTGCTGGGCGATCTCGCACTGCATTACGAATGGGACAACAACTGGCGCGCGGCGCTCAATGTCGTGAACGTCACCGACAAGATCTACGTCGCGAGCTGCGCGACCATCAGCTCCTGCTACTACGGCGATCGCCGCCGCATCACGGCGAGCCTCGCCTACAAATGGTGAGCTGAACTTTCCGTTCACGGAAAATCATGTGACCGAGAGGCGGCATTCGGCCGCCTCGCTTTTTTCGCTGTCGTCAGGGTGGTGTCAGCTTGTCGCGCTAGGTTTCGCGTCGCGGCGATATTTGCCGTGCCCAGACTGGCCCGCTCCGAAATGCGAGCCCCGGAGCGGGCCTTTTACGGTCTGGTCGCGTCCTAGTCCTCGTTCGCCTTGAATCGCCCCAATCCCTTGAGCACGAACGGCGCCAGCAGCGCGATCAGCGCTATGCCGAGCAGCGTCGCCGACATCGGGCTTTGCAGCAGCACCATGGGATCGCCGAGGCTGATTGCCAGCGCGCGGCGCAACTGGCTTTCGGCGATCGGCCCGAGGATCAGCCCGATCACGACGGGCGCGATCGGGAAGTCGAACCGGCGCATCAGAAAGCCCATCACGCCGAACGCAGCCAGCATCGACAGCTCGACGACCGACGGCTTCGCCGCGATCGTGCCCATGGTGGCGAACACCAGGATGCCGGCATAGAGCCAAGGCTGCGGGATCGCGAGCAGCCGCACCCAGAGCCCGACCAGCGGCAGATTGAGCACCAGCAGCATGCCGTTGGCGATGAACAGGCTCGCGATCAGGCCCCACACCAGGTCGGGCCGCTCCGCGAACAACAGCGGCCCCGGGTTGAGGCCGTATTGCTGGAAGCCCGCCAGCATCATTGCCGCCGTTGCCGAGGTCGGCAGCCCGAGCGTCAATAGCGGCACCAGCGTGCCGGCGGCGGACGCGTTGTTCGCCGCTTCCGGCCCTGCGACGCCTTCGATCGCGCCCTTGCCGAACTCCTCGGGATGTTTGGTGAGCCGCCGTTCGGTGGAATAGGACAGGAATGTCGGGATCTCCGCCCCACCCGCCGGCAGCGCCCCGATCGGAAAGCCGAACAGCGTGCCGCGCAGCCACGGCTTCCACGACCGCCGCCAGTCCTCCCGCGTCATCCACAACGAGCCGCGCACCGGCTCGAGCTTCTCCTCGGCGTGATGACGACGCGAGGCGACATAGAGCGCCTCGCCGACCGCGAACAGGCCGACCGCGAGCGTCGTCACCTCGACGCCGTCGAGCAGCTCGGGCATGCCGAAGGCAAGCCGCGCCTGTCCGGTCAGCTTGTCGATGCCGACCAGCCCGAGCGTGAGGCCGATGAACAGGCTGGTGAGGCCGCGGACCGGCGAGTCGCCGAAGGTTGCCGACACCGTCACGAAGGCGACGCACATCAGCGCGAAGTAATCCTCCGGCCCGAAGCGCACGGCGAAATCGACCAGCCATGGCGCGAGAAATGCGAGGCCGATGGTGGCGATGGTGCCGGCGACGAACGAGCCGATCGCCGAGGTCGCCAGCGCCGGGCCGCCGCGGCCGGCCTTGGCCATCTTGTTGCCCTCGAGCGCGGTCGCCATCGACGCGCTCTCGCCCGGCGTATTGATCAGGATCGCGGTGGTCGATCCGCCATACATGCCGCCGTAATAGATGCCGGCGAACATGATCAGCGAGCCGCCGGGATCGAGCTTGTAGGTCACCGGCAGCAGCAGCGCGACCGTCAGCGCCGGACCGATGCCCGGCAACACGCCGACCGCGGTGCCCAGGAACACCCCGATCAGGGCGTAGAGCAGGTTCATCGGCTGCATGGCGACCGCCATGCCGTGCGCCAGCGCGGCAAAAGTGTCCATCACAGCAGTCGCTCCAGCGGGCCGGCGGGAAGGCTCAGCGTCAACAGCTTGTCGAACGCGAGATAAATCAGCGTCGTGATCACGAGCGCGATGGCGGTGTCGACGAGGACGGCGCGGCGGCCAAACGCCGCCGACGTGGTAACGAACAGCGCCGAGGTGGCGAGGATGAAGCCGCCGCCAAGGCCGATGATGGCGATCAGGAGCGCCAGGCCGCCGATGATCAGCCACACCGGTTTCGGATCCATGCTCTCGCGCGGCGGCAGGTTGCCGCGCAGCGCGTCGATCAGATTGCCGATCGCCAGAATGACGAGGCCGATCGCGATGACGACCGGCATCGCCTCCGGCCCCATGCCGTACATCGTGGTGGACGGCAGCTTGCTGGCGTCCCACACCAGCACCGCGGCAAGCCCGGCAAGCGCGGCCGCAATGACCACGCCGGCGCGATCGACCCGCCGCGCCGGCGCCGGCCGGAGGTTTTCAGACGCCGCGTCCGGCATCATGACTTCACGAGGCCGACGGACTTCAGCACCTCGGTCACGCGCGTGATCTCCTTCTTCAGGAAATCCGCGAAGGCGTCGCCACCGAGATAGGCGTCGTCCCAGCCCTTCTGCTTCAGGATCTCCTTCCAGGCATCGGACTTCACCATCTTCTCGACCGCATCGCTCAGCACCTTGCGCTGCTCCGGCGTGATGCCGGGCGGTGCGACCACCGAGCGCCAATTGGCCAGCACGAGATCGATGCCCTGCTCCTTGAAGGTCGGGATGTCGACGCCGGGCAGACGCTGCGCCGACGTCACGCCGAGCGCGCGCAACTTGCCGGCCTTGATCTGCCCTTCATATTCGCTGAGGCCGGAAATGCCGGCCGTGACCTTGCCGCCGAGAATGGCTGCGAGCGACTCGCCGCCGCCCGAGAACGGAATGTAGTTGATCTTCTTGGCGTCGGCGCCGACCGTGCCCGCGAACAGCGCCGCCATCACATGGTCGACGCCGCCGGCCGAGCCGCCGGCAAAGGTCACCTTGGCGATATCGGCCTTCACCGCGGCGGCAAGATCCTGCGCCGTCTTGATCGGCGAGTTCGCCGGCACCACGATGACCTGGGTCTCCTCGGTGAGGCGCGCAATCGGCGTCACCTGATCCAGCGTCACCGGCGACTTGTTCATGGCGAGTGCGCCCACCATGACGAAGCCGTTCACCATCATCTGGTTGCCGTCGCCCTTGGCGCCATTGACGAACTGCGCGATGCCGACACTGCCGCCGGCGCCGGGAACGTTGGTGACCTGGACGCTGCGCGCGACACCGGAGGCGACCAGCGCCTGCTGCATCGAGCGCGCGGTCTGATCCCAGCCGCCGCCGGGCGCCGCCGGCGCCATCAGCTTGAGCTCGAGCTGCTGCGCGGGCGCCGGACCGCTCGCCCCAAGCAACAGCGCGACGACCGCGCCGAACAGGCGCATTTGGGACGGGATCATGGGGCTTCCTCCTGAATTTTCGGAAAGCAGCCTGCCGATCGCCGGCTGCATCCGGTCACGTGATCGCATCGCCGCTCGGACAGCGCGGTCCCTTCGGGTCAGGAATCGCTCGCCGATCTCGCGTCTGCGTATCCCTAGCGACCATTCGCCACAGCCTTCGGCAAGCCGGAGGGCGCGGCTAGCCAGTGCTGCAAATCGCCGCACCATCTCCGATCATTTTTCGCTTGCTTTGATTCGGAGCGCCTCGCCAACGCAAGCCTGTCCTAGGAACCTTCGCCATTTTCTCCCGTTCCACCTCCGCCGATTGGTACGGCTATTGGAGGAGAGAACATGAAGTTTAAGACCATTGTCGCGGCATCTTTGCTTGCCGCTTTCGTCACGCCGGCATTTGCAGCGGATGAATTCTACGTCGTGCAGGACGTGAAGACGAAGAAGTGCACGATCGTCGACAAGAAGCCGGTCGACACGACGACCACCGTCGTCAGCCCGTCGGGCACTGTCTACAAGACGCGCTCCGAGGCCGAGACCGGCATGAAGAGCGTCAAGGTCTGCACCTCGAACTAGAAGGCGATCGCATGCCAGTCATCATTCTCTGGGCTGTGCCGGCGATCATCGTCATCGGCGGCGGCATCTACCTGATCGGCCATATGCACTGAAGCAAGGAGACCTCTCATGAAGAAGTTGGCTATCGGCTGCATCATGGCTGCGGCGTTCGCTACCGCCGCGCATGCAGCAACCACCATGCCCGCCGCGCCGGCGGACAGTTCGACCATCACCAACTACTACAAGCAGAATGTCTACGACCCGAAGGAATCCAAGATCGGGACGATCGACGACGTGCTTGTCGACAAGTCCGGCAAGGTGACCGGTCTCGTCGTCGGTGTCGGCGGCTTCCTCGGCGCCGGCGAGAAGGACGTGATCGTGCCATTCACGGCCGTCAAGTCTCAAAAGAAGGACGACAAGTGGTGGCTTACGCTCGACGAGACCAAGGACAGCCTGAAGGCCGCGCCCGGTTTCAAATACGATCGCGCCAGCACGACGTGGAAGCCGGAGAACAAGTAACACCGACGTCCCGTCTGCTCACTGAGGGCAGACGGGACGCTGCGGCAGATCACTCACTTGATGGTGGCGCGGTCGAAGCTCGCCCGATACGCATCAGGTAACGCGCCAAACCACGAAATGGCCCCAGCACCTTTGGGGGCCTGGAGGCCGGTGCTGGGGCCGTTTGCCTGATCCGGGGCTGAGCTATTGGAGGCAGGCTCCCCCATCCATCAAGAACCGCGCGGTTCCAGCATTAGCTTATGTAAATCGGCGATCCGATTTTCCACGGCGATGTCCTGTCTGCAACACGCCTCCCTCGAGGCGGGCTGATCGCAGGCATTCAAACGGCGCGGCCGCAGGTGGCAGTTCTGACGCGGCAACCGCAAAAATTTTTCGGCCGGGTTCTTGACACGATTTCTCCGGTTTTTATTTTCTTCCGCGCCAGCCCCCATCGCGGAGGCTGGGGCCTGGTCGCCCCTCGGGGCCAGACGAGACGGGCACCGGTCGTGTCCGGTGCCGTTCATATCCATCTTGCTCTATGGAGGATTTGGCTATGCGCACATACGACTTCTCTCCCCTGTTCCGGTCGACCATCGGATTCGACCGGCTCTTTGATCTCGCCGAAGCAGCCCACCGGGCCGGCGAAGATCACTACCCGCCCTACAACATCGAACGGCTGTCCGAAGACAGCTATCAGATCGTGCTCGCGATCGCCGGTTTTGCGCCGGATGAGATTTCCGTCACGGCAGAGCAGAACGTTCTGACTGTCGAAGGCGTCAAGGTCGAGAAGGCCGAGCGCGAATACATCTATCAGGGCATCTCGACGCGCAGATTCAAGCGCCAGTTCAGCCTGGCCGACTACGTCGAGGTCAAGAGCGCGGCGTTCGACAACGGGCTTCTCAGGATCGAGCTGGCGCGCGAAGTGCCGGAGGCGATGAAGCCGCGACGCATCGCGATCAACGCGGCATCGAACACGGCGCCCCGACAGCTCGAAAACGTCGCCGCCTGATTGAACCGGCGAAGCCGCGTCCGACGAACAGGTCGCGGCTTCGTCTTCTCACTCTTCTCAGCAACTCGTCTTTCGAACGGAGGTATCCATGCGGCCGACGACCGCGCCTGCTCATAACGTTATTGGCTTTCATCTGCCGATTGGCGATCACCACCAATATGAGGTCCCGCACGATGTGGTGCGGGATTCTCGCCTGAGCCTGGCCGAGAAACGCGCTCTCCTGGCATCCTGGGCCTCGGACGCCAGCGCTGTAGCGTCCAATCCCGCTTTGCGCGCACCCAAGGGGCTCAAAGCGCCCGTTCCTGTCAGCGACATCCTCGAAGCGCTTCGCGCGCTCGACAGCGATCCGCACCATCCGCCAGGCGGCCGGCCTGCCCGCCTGCGCTCCGTCGACCGCTGCCTGGCTGCATAGGAGCGCGAGATGACAGACATCAGGCTACCGAAGCACGTCATCGACCGCCTCGAGGGACGCTGGCGGTCAAGATTTGGACAGGCAAGGCGCCGGAGCTCAGAACTGTTCGACCACCGGCTTGAACAGTTGCGCGCTCATCGCAACAATATTCATCGGTATCGGCGATTGCTGCAGACCCAGCTCTCCGACCTCGAGCGCGAATTCATCGAAAGACGGCTGTCCGAAGAAACCACGGCAATGCAAGGCCTCGCGGCCGACATTCCATCCCTTCCCTCCTCGTTCGATCGCGCAGCTTGCGAGGAGATCACGCCATGAATGGGCTGCAACAACTGCTCATAAGAGGCAGCGAAAAAGTCATCGGTCACTATCAATTCCTGCTGGATAGCGCGACCTCGGAACAAGAGCGCGAACGCTATCGACGGAGGATCGAGGAAGAACGCCGGATACTAGGCCGGTTGCTCGACGATTCCGATCGGTCGTCACGCGCGGCGTGAGCGATTCATGGCGGCGGGAGAGCAAATCCGCTCGTGATGCCCGCCGCTCGCCTCGCGCGAAGGCCGCAAAGCCACCCGCGTGCCTTCGAACCATCAAAGGACGCGTCCGTTATCCGGAGGCTTGGTACGCATCCGGGAGACGTTGCCTTATGTATCTGATCTACTATTTCGCTGTCTTCCTCGCTGTGACCGGCGCAATCTTTGGCTCATTGGTCACGCTGGAGAAGATCTTTCATTCCATGGGTTCCGCCTAACGATCCCGATCGAAGGTCTCGGATCGGAGCCCTGGTTCGGAATTTCACCCTAGCAAAAGCCAGGCCATGGAGGCGATGAGAGCCACAAGCGACACGGTCGCAGCGCTGACAAAGGCAATCTCCACACCGTCGATATGGTGGTGGTTTGTATGCATTGAGCGTCCTCCTAGATGGGTGCCCGCGGACCTTGAGACAGTAGCCACGCCGCCAAATTGGCGGTGGTTTCGTCATGCCGCGCCTGCCTCAACAGGGTCTCTCGCTCTCGACAGGGAGGAAGGTTCTTGGCCCGTTGACGTAGCCGTTCGGCTTCTTGGGCAAGGCGTTTTTCAAGAGGGAAAATCTGCCTAACCCGGCGTCGTCGCTTCATGGCTCCTCTCTCCAACGCTGACGTTTGGCTGCCCCAAAAGCAAAGTCAAAAAGCCCGGGAAGCCTAAAAAGTTCCTGCCAGCTTCGCGTCAATGAGATCAGACGGATGGAACCGGCGAAACGGCATGGACGTTACAGGGCATGGGCATGGCCAAGGACCTGAAGAAACAGGCCAAGACCGCCGAGCAGGCGGCGGTGCGGACGGCTGACGAATTCGCGGCCGAGCAAATGAAGAGCCTCGCCCAAGCGTTCCGGGCTCAGGCCGAGGTCGTCAAGCGAAACAAGAAAAAGAAGAAAGATGAGCTTCACCGTAAAGGCTAGGTGCAAGTTTGGAGAGATCGTGCACCGTCGTGGCACGGCCGAAGCAGCTCTACGCAAGGCAAAAGAGCTTTCACGGTCGCAGTGTTACGACATCCACATCGTGACACCTGAAGGCCGAGACTACGACTCGTCCGAGTTTGGGGATCTTCCCCGCACGCCACTGGCTGTGCGCGTTGCTCAGAAAGGCCACACCTATCCATAGGGCAGGAGAGGTTCCATAGGGCAGGAGAGGTTTCAAAACGGCAGGCTCAAAAAGCGGCCCCGGCTAACCGCATCACCCTTAGGGTGCGCCCTTCCCCAACCGCCTCGCGCGCGCCATCGGCGCGACAATCAATAGCGGTCGCGATATCCCCGCCGCTGCTGACCATATGCGGCACGAGGATTGATCCCGCAGGTCACGTTCCTTCCGGAAGCTGACGCGAGACACTGGGCGCGGGTTTGGTACATGCAATCGCCGGGATAGCCGACGCCGCGCCCCTGCACGCACCAGCGATAATCCCGGGCGCTGGCTGGGCTCACACTTGCCAGTCCTGCAACGCCGAACGCCAGGACGAACGCCAGGACAGCGAATAGGACGGTTGTGCGCATGATCGGCTCCTCGCAAGCAATCGAGGACCAACGGAGCAGCAAGATTAGCGTTCCCTTCGATAGTGGCCGGCCGGTTAGCAAGATCGCCAGCCGCAGCCGGAGCGGCCGCGCCGAGCGCGAGCGCAGGAACCATGCTCCGTTGGGTCGGTTGTCGGAAACCATCCATCCCACACAAGTCAATCGGCATGCCGTCACGACTGCTTTGGTTTTTAGGGTTTCCGGTTCTGGTTGTTCTGGGTGGTTGCGGCGATCAACTCGAGTGCGATTCAATCGAAACCCGGAAGGCCGTGCTCCAGACCATCTCCAACGATCACCGCAATCCGCTTGTCAATTTCGCCGCCAGGGAATCGACGGCGAAGCCCACTGCGGAAAACGCAAATCCACAATACCTCCTCGGTGAAAAGATCGTCACGACCTCGGCAAGTGAGGACAAGCGAACATTGCAATGCAGCGGCGGCATCTCGGTCTCTGTGGGCGACATCAAGGCTTCCAAGGAAGTCGAATTCACCGTGCAGAAATCGAGCGACGGAAAGTTGGCGGTTTCGGTTGCTCCATTTCAGTTTTGAGTTGCGACAAACTGAGTGCCGTCCTGGCGAAAGCCAGGACCCATTACCCCAAATCTCTGTTGTTGCGCGACGCTGGGGCCGCGATCCCGATCATCGCCAAATGCGGTGGTTATAGGTCCTGGCTTTCGCCAGGACGACGATCGTGCGTGAGGAACCCGCACAGTCACCGCGTCGTTGCGAGCAATCGGCGCCGAGGAAGCCTTGCCGACGACGCAGAATCGGACCGCGAAACCAGGCCCGCCGCTACAGCCCGGTATACCCGGCCTTCACGTGGTCGGTGCTACCGTCGAGCTGGCGCAGATAGGTCAGCCCGCACACCGTCAACCGATGCGGATCGCGCTCGCCGGCGTCGAACAGCGTCTGCACGTACTCTGTCACCTTCGCCCGCGCTTCATCGCTTGCAGCGGGCGTGCGGTTGAGCAGCAGATCATACGTCTGCATGATCCGATCGATAGCGGCTTCCATTGAAGTCTCCGGGTTGACGCTCAGGCGACCACCAGCGTCTCGGCCTCGAACTTCGCGATCGCCTTGTTGGCGAGGCGGAGGCGATTCATCTCACCACGCTGGAACAGCTTCACGATGATGCCGAGCAGGCGCTCATTGGTGGCGAAATTGTCGGGAATGGCGCCGGATTTGCGCAGATAGTTCGAGGCGATCGCGTAGGCGTCACCGACGACCTCGACATTCAGCACCTCAATCCCGCGTTCGAGCAACATATCCCTGCCTCTCCGTTGGCTAACGGATAAGCCGCAGGGAACGCCTTGGTTCCTCGCCGGGGCCCATTTATTTTCGCAGGTGCAGCATGAAAAACGCATCGGCCGGGCATGACCGATGCGTTGACTGGAGCAAGGCTGGACTGAAGGAAGGCTGCCGGTCTTCTCGCGCGGCCGGCTTGGCCATCAGGCGAAAACAGGAAGGCTCAGAGGCGATACAGGATCTGGTCGGTCCAGAAGCGCTCGAGGCGATGCAGCGACTTGTTGAGGCTCGCGAACTCCTCGTTCGAGATGCCGCCGACCTGCTCCACCGTCTTGACGTGCTTCTGATAGAGCGCATCGACGATCTTGCGGACTTCCTGGCCCTGCGGGGTCAGACGGATGCGGACCGAGCGACGATCGACGCGCGAGCGCTGATGATCGAGGAAGCCGAGCTCGACGAGCTTCTTCAGATTGTAGGAGACGTTGGAGCCGAGATAGTAGCCGCGGGTGCGCAGCTCGCCGGCGGTCAACTCCTTGTCGCCGATGTTGTACAGGAGCAGCGCCTGCACCGAGTTGATGTCGGCGCGGCCACGACGATCGAATTCGTCCTTGATGACGTCGAGGAGCCGGCGATGCAGCCGCTCCACCAAAGTCAGGGCTTCGAGATAGAGCGGCTGCACCGGAGCTTGACCGGTAGCGCGATCGGCGGCATCCGCCGCCGTTGTCGCAACGGCTTTCATCATGACACTTCCCCTGTTTGTCGTTTTTATCGACTTTGTTCGACGAAACTTGTGTCCCGCCTGATAGGTCCAACGTAAGGGGGCCGTTTGAATATCCGCTTAAATAAGAGAATAAAGAGATCATGAATTTAAGACAGTGAATCGTGGATTAAGCCCATGGATCAAAGGCTTTTCGCAACTTTTCATTGACGGTGGCGGCCCCTTGTTCACGCTTCGTCTGCCTGCCCTGTCACATTCGGAAACAGCATCGTCTGAATTCGAAACGGTGGCGTAACGGGTATGAGGGAACCCTTTACGGTGACCGATTGGTTACCGGAAAATTCTTTGAAAATTTTATCGGAGTGCAGCGGCGGGACGTGCACGCGATGCGCGCAAGCGGTGCAGATCTGTTGCGGAGAGCAAGACCGGTTCCGCCGTCGGCCCGCGCAAAGCCGGCCGGCACACGCGCCGAGGTCCGGTGAAATGGGCCCCGACGGCAGGTCCCGTAGAGACGGTCCCGCAAGGGAGTGTCTCAAACGGATGCGATCTGTCGGCACCCACCTATCAGAACCAGCAGAGCTGTCTTCTCGTTGCGCGCACGGCTGGCAAATATTGCCGGCCGCGGCCGGCTATTCGTGGCGCTGTCGCCACGGGGCAACAGTGCATCAGGCCATCGCTGCACGCGGGCCTATGGCGGGCGTTCGCGCGCCGACATCCAAGCCAGCGCGAGATAAGCGGCGAGCATCAGCGCCTCGAGCCCGACCACGGTGAGACTGCCGCCATAGATGCCGGGAAACATCAGCTCGATGACCGCCATCGACACCACGGTGGTCAGCCACACCACGGCGCCCCAGGGCGTCGCGAGCCAGAGCCCAACGGCGGCGACCAGCTCGATGACGGCGAAATAGATCGTGGCGGTCTGCCAGGCCATCGACTGGTTCTCGAAGGCCTCCTCCTCGCCGCCGACGAAGCCGGTTACCTGGGCCCAGTGATAGAGGCCCTTGGCGACCGAGACGACAGCCATGATGCGCAGGAAGATGACGAGGCGCCGCGTCCACGCATTGTCGTCCGGCTCGATCCGGTCGGACGAGATCGCGCTCACCGAGATGGCATTGTCCCGCGCCTGATCGCGTGCAGAGGTGTCAGACATCCGAATCGCCGCAGAGCGGCTGCAAAATGGGGTTCATGGGCGCAGTCTTGGCCCGCCGGGGACGCAAAATCAATTGCCGTTGCGGCAAATCAAGGGCGCCACGGATGCAATAGCGGCGCAATGACGGCGGCCCTGACAGGTGCTAGAACCGGACTTATATCAGGTCCAGACCTTATCAGGTCCAGAACTGCCGTCCGTCGAGGAGAAGACAACATGGCGATCAAATTCGGGCGCCCGATCGAACTGCGCGATGCGCCGCGGCGCCAGACTGACGCCCTCGCCTCCCCCTCGCTCGACCTCACGATCCGGATGCGGCGCAATCGCAAGTCGGAATGGGCCCGCCGCCTGGTGCGCGAGAACGTGCTGACCACCAACGACCTGATCTGGCCGATGTTCGTGGTCGATGGCCACAACACCCGCACGCCGGTGGCCTCGATGCCCGGCGTCGACCGGCTCACCGTCGACCAGATCGTCCGCGACGCCGAGCGCGCGGCAAAGCTCAACATCCCCTGCATCGCGCTGTTCCCGTTCACCGAGCCGTCGCTGCGCGACGAGCAGGGCTCGGAGGCGCTCAACCCCGACAATCTGGTCTGCCAGGCGGTGCGCGCGATCAAGAAGGAGTTTCCCGACATCGGCGTGCTCTGCGACGTCGCGCTCGATCCCTTCACCAGCCACGGCCATGACGGGCTGATCGAGGGCGGCAGGATCCTCAACGACGAGACCGTCGCGGTGCTGGTGAAGCAGGCGCTGACCCAGGCCGAAGCCGGCTGCGACGTGATCGCGCCGTCGGACATGATGGACGGCCGGATCGGTGCGATCCGCGAGGCGCTCGACGACAGCGGCTTCGGCGACGTGCAGATCATGTCCTATGCGGCGAAATACGCCTCCGCTTTCTACGGCCCGTTCCGCGACGCGATCGGCTCGGCCAAGACGCTGACCGGCGACAAGCGCACCTACCAGATGGACAGCGCCAATTCCGACGAGGCGCTGCGCGAGGTCGAGCTCGACATCGCCGAGGGCGCCGACATGGTGATGGTGAAGCCGGGCATGCCCTATCTCGACATCGTCCGCCGCGTGAAGGACCATTTCGCGATGCCGACCTTCGTGTACCAAGTGTCCGGCGAGTACGCGATGATCGCGGGCGCCGCCGCCAATGGCTGGATCGACGGCGAGCGCGCGATGATGGAGAGCCTGGTCGGCTTCAAGCGCGCCGGCGCCGACGGCATCCTCACCTATTTCGCGCCGAAGGCCGCCGAAAAGATCAAGACGGAGAGCTGACGGCCGCCGCCCGTTGTTGCGACAAGTGGATCGCTTCGCTCCGCTCGCAATGACGGCGCGAAGGTAGAACCGCTCGATCCAGCCCCCGAATCGCCGGATTATTTCGGCTAGTTAATGTTCGCGCAGGCTTGGCGAACGCGCCTTCTGTTCCCATGTCCTGCGCGGGACTTTCATCGGAGGTTGGTCATGTCTTACGGCAATGACGGCGGCACCTGGCGCAATGAGGCCTGGCGCAACGACGGCGGCGTGCCTCCGCATGCGTTCGACCCAATGATGCAGCCGGACCTGTTCCGCGGCGTGCTGACGCGACGTGTCTTTGCGTTCCTGATCGACCTGTTCGTGCTGTCGGTGCCGGTGATCCTGGCGGTGATTTTCATCGCGGTGTTCGGCCTCGTCACGCTCGGTCTCGGCTGGGCGTTGTTCTGGCTGGTCTCGCCGGCCTCGATCGTCTGGGCGATCGTCTATTACGGCGCCTCGATCGGCGGGCAGCACTCGGCCACCATCGGCATGCGCATGATGGATCTGGAACTGCGCACCTGGTACGGCGCGCGCGGCTATTTCGTGCTCGGCGCCACCCATGCGGTGCTGTTCTGGGTGACGATCTCGTTCCTGTCGCCGCTGGTGCTCCTGATCGGGCTGCTCAACGGCCGCCGCCGGCTGCTGCACGACATCATCCTCGGAACCGTCATTATCAACAGCTCGGTCCGGACCCCGGTCGCCCCGGCCGCGCGGACCTCCTATTAGGCCCGCCTAAACCAATTGACCGTTAGCCTCAGGGGGGCGATGCTCACTCGGCTGCCTTTATTGTTTGTGGAGCCCGACGATCTGACGTGACCCAGCATTCGCGTGATACTCCCCAGTTCTATTTGACGGCGCCGTCGCCCTGCCCGTATTTGCCGGGCCGACATGAGCGGAAGGTTTTCACGCACCTGGTCGGCGACAAAGCGGGCGATCTCAACGACTTGCTGACCCATGGCGGCTTCCGCCGCAGCCAGTCGATCGCCTACCGCCCGGCCTGCGACCAGTGCCGGGCCTGCGTCTCGGTCCGGGTGATCGCCAACGAATTCCGCCCCTCCCGCAACTTCCGCAAGGTGCTGGCGCGCAACGCCGACATCATCGGCGAGCAGCGCACCGCGGTGCCGACCTCGGAGCAATATTCGGTGTTCCGCGCCTATCTCGACCGCCGCCACCGCAACGGCGGGATGGCCGACATGACCGTGCTCGACTACGCCATGATGGTCGAGGACAGCCATGTCGAGACCCGGATCATCGAGTACCGCAAGCGCAATGCCGACAGCACCATCACCGGCCGCGGCGACGAGCTGATGGCGGTGGCGCTGACCGACGTGCTCAGCGACGGGCTGTCGATGGTTTATTCGTTCTTCGAGCCCGGGCTGGAGGCCCGCTCGCTCGGCACCTTCATGATCCTCGACCATATCGCCCGCGCCCGCCGGCAGGGCCTTCCTTACGTCTATCTCGGGTACTGGATCGAGGGCTCCAAGAAGATGGACTACAAGGGCCGCTTCCTGCCGCAGCAGCGGCTCGCGCCGTCGGGCTGGCTCCGCGTCGACGCCTCAGGCGAGGTGCTCGCCGAGCCGCAGGACTAGCTGCCGAAGAACGTATCGATCAGCAGCTTCACGTTCAGGACCACGATCAACCCGGCGACGATCCACGCCGCCACCGCGACGGGACGCGAAATCGCGAACGCGCCCATCTTGCGCTTGTCGGACACGAAGCGCACCAGCGGGATCACCGCGAACGGCAGCTGCATCGACAGCACGACCTGGCTGAACACCAGCAGCTGCGCCGTGCCGCTCTCGCCATAGAGCGCGGCGACCACGATGACCGGGACGATCGCGATGCCGCGGGTCACCAGCCGCTGCAGCCAGTCGGGGAGCCGCAGATCGAGAAAGCCCTGCATCACGATCTGGCCCGCCAGCGTCGCCGTTACCGTCGAGTTGAGGCCGGAGGCGAGCAGCGCCACGGCAAACAGCGTCGAGGCGATACCGAGGCCGAGCAGCGGCGACAGCAGCTCGAACGCCTGGTCGATCTCGGCGACGTCGGAATGGCCGCTCTTATGGAAGGTCGCGGCCGCCAGCACCAGGATCGCGGCATTGACGAACAGCGCCAGCATCAGCGCGATGGTGGAATCGGTGGTCGCCCATTTGATCGCGTCGCGCCGTCCCTCCTCGGTGCGCGGATAGGCGCGGGTCTGCACGATCGAGGAGTGCAGGTAGAGATTATGCGGCATCACGGTCGCGCCGATGATGCCGATCGCGATGTACAGCATCTCCGGATTGGTGACGATCTCGCGCGACGGCACAAAGCCGCGGATCACGGCGGCAACCGGCGGCACGGCGGCCGCGATCTGGACGACGAAGCAGACCGCGATGACGATCAAGAGCGCGATGACGAAGGCCTCGAGGAAGCGGAAGCCGCGGTTCATCAGGAGCAGCAGCAGGAACGCATCCAGCGCCGCCAGCAGCGCGCCGCCAATCAGGGGAATGCCGAACAGCAGCTTGAGCGCGATCGCGGTGCCGATCACCTCGGCGAGGTCGCAGGCGATGATCGCGGCCTCGCAGGCAAGCCAAAGCAGCAGGTTCACCGGCCGCGAATAGGTCGCGCGGCAGGCCTGGGCGAGATCGCGGTCGGTGGCGATGCCGAGCCTTGCGGCGAGCGCCTGCAGCAGGATCGCCATCAGGTTGGAGAGCAGGATGACCGACAGCAGCGTGTAGCCAAACTTCGATCCGCCCGCGAGGTCGGTGGCCCAGTTGCCGGGGTCCATATAACCGACCGAAACCAGATAGCCCGGCCCGGCGAAGGCCAGCAGTCGCCGCCACCAAAGGCCGCCTGACGGCACCGCGACGGTCGCGTTCACCTCCGGCAGGCTGCGCACATGTCCGGCATCGCCCCGCCAGCCGCCTGGCACGGCATTGGGAACGGAAACGGAAGACAGTTCAGGGGTCCGAGCATCCATCCGACAAGGATGGCCGATCTCTCCCGTTACTGCAACTCATTTGCAACTGCATCTAGGCTCACGAAAATGATACCAACCGCGCTGCTTGTAAAGCACTGAGGAAGTGCTTTACGTTAGATGCATGATCAAGCTGCCCGTCGAGACGCCCACCGCAACCCTGCGCTACGCCCTCGCCCCTGACCCTTCAGGCATCGAGGCGATCGAGGCGACCCTTGCGGCCTACGACCGGATGATGGCAATCCTCGCCGAGGTCGCCCCCGTCGGCGCCAACCTCGTCTCGCTGCACGCCCAGGCCTACGAGAAGATCCGCAAGGAGACCGGCCTGCCCGCACGGCTGGTGACGCTCGGCCTGCGCGACCGCACCAATTACATCGCAGGCGCCGCCGTCCGCCGGATACCGCTCGACGACAAGTTGTTCGCAATCAAGGGCCCAACTTCACTGACCATTAGCACTGTCAGCGGACGCGTCTTGGTGCCGTTCGATGTGCCGGGATATGTCTCGGGCTGGGAAAGCCCCTTCCCGGCGCATTTGATCTCGGATGGACGCGGCTACGAAATCCACATCGCCGTCAAATCGAAATCAGCACAACCGGAGGAGAAGACCATGCTTCACGAAGGCATCCTTGCGCGCATGGGCCGGCTTCTTGCCGCCATCGCGAGCCAGACCATCGACAATGTCGAGAACAACAACAAGGTCGCGCTGGTCAAACAGGCGATCCGCGAGATCGACGCCGGCGCCGACGAGGCGCGCTACGCGCTCGGCAAGTCGCGCGCCGAAGAATTCCGCCTGAAGAAGCGGCGCGAAGAACTGGATACCGAAACGACCAATCTGAACGAAAAGATTCGTCTCGCACTTGCGGAAAATCGCGAGGATCTCGCGCGCGCCGGCGTTGCACGGCAAATTGATCTGGAGTCGCAGGTGATCGCGCTGGAACGCGCGATGGATTTCATCGAGCTCGAAATCGACGAGCAGACCAAGGCGCTGCAGGCCATGCTCGGCGCGCGCCGCGAGGCGGAGACGCGCTTGGCCGATCTCGAACAAAGCCTGATCCGCGAGGCCCAGGACGAAACCAGCCGGGGTCCATCGACGACCAATACATTGAGTGCTGAGCGCGCCATGGCGGCGATCGCCCGGGTCACCGGCGTTCCCGCCGCCAGCGTGCTCGGCGACAAGGAGCTTGACGAACTCGATCGCCTGCATCGCGAAAAGGAAATCGCGGCGCGGCTTGAAAGGATCAAGTCAGAAAAATGAGTGCAGTTGGCGACATTCTGCTCGCCCCCGACGTGCGGCCCTTCGCGGTCGCGGCTGCGATCATGGTGGCACTTGGCGGTATCGAACTGCTCAGCACCATGGTCGGACTTTCGATCAGCGAACTCATCGGCAAGGATTTCGCGGTCGAGGCCGAGAGCCACAATGCTCTCAGTGGCCTGTTTCTCTGGATCAACGCCGGACGGCTTCCCCTCCTGATCCTGATCATCCTGATCCTCGGCATCTTCTCGATCGGAGGCTTCCTGCTTCAGGGACTGGCGCACGCCGCAGGCACCGCCATCCCGGTCTCGCTTGCCGCGGTGGTTGCTGCCGCAGGCAGCATCCCCGTGATCAGAAATACCAGCCGCGGCCTCGCCCGCATCATTCCGCGCGACGAGAGCTATGCGGTCAACGACAGCGACTTTGTCGGCAAGGTCGCAACCGTGTCGGTCGGCCCGCTCGATCAGGGCCTGCCCGGCCGGGTCCGTCTCAAGGATGTCTTCGGCAACTGGCACACCGTGTCGGCGCGTGCCAGCGCGGAGTCCGAGGTATTGCCGGTCGGCGCCAGCGTGCTGCTGGTCGATCGCGACGCCAAGGGCTTCATCGCGATTGCCGCTCCAGCCGACCTCGTCGAACAACAACGATCTTCCAACAGGGCATAACACATGTGGGAACTTGCTGTACCCGTCGTTATTGGCGTCATCGTCATCCTCGTTATCGGTCTCCTGTTCGCAAAGCTCTACAAGCGCTCGACGCGCGACGAGGCCTATGTCCGCACCGGCCTCGGCGGCCAGAAGGTGGTGCTCGACGGCGGCTCGCTCGTGCTGCCGATTTTCCACTCCACCGCCGCGGTGAACCTGAAGACGCTACGGCTCGAGGTCGCGCGCGGCGGCCCGGACTCGCTGATCACCAAGGACCGCATGCGCGTCGATATCGGCGCCGAGTTCTATCTGCGCGTCAAACCCGACTCGTCATCGATCGCGCTCGCCGCGCAGACGCTCGGCAACCGCACCAACGACGCCGCCGAGCTGCGCGAACTGGTCGAGGCCAAGTTCGTCGACGGCCTGCGCTCGGTCGCCGCGACCATGAACCTCGAGGAATTGCAGGAGCAGCGCGCCACCTTCGTCAAGGCGGTGCAGGACGCGGTCGGCGCCGACATCCAGAACAACGGTCTCGAGCTTGAATCGGTGTCGCTGACGAAGCTCGACCAGAGCGACATCAAGCACTTCAACCCGAGCAATTTCTTCGATGCGCACGGCCTCACCACGCTGACCAAGATCACCAAGGAGCGTGAGCAGGAGCGCAACCAGATCGTCCGCACCACCGAGGTCAACATCGCCCAGCAGGACCTCGTGGCGCGGCAGACCACGCTGACGATCGAAAGCACCAAGCGCGAGGCCGAGCTCGCCCAGCAGCGCGACATCGCCAACAAGACCGCCGCGATGCGCGCGCAGACGGCGCAGGTCGAACAGACCGCGCTGCAGAACGAGGCCGAATACCGCATCCAGCAGGAGCTCGCGGTCGCCAACAAACAGACCGAGGCCAACCAGGCCCGCGACACCCGCAAGATCGAGGCCGATCTCGCGGTCAAGCGACGCAACACCGAGATGGAGCGCGATCTTCAGATCGTGGCGCAGGAAAGCGCCATCGCGGTCGCGGCCAAGAGCAAGGAGCAGTCGGAGGCCCAGACCATCGCCGAGACCGCACGTGCCGTTGCGATCGCCGCCGAGGAAAAGGTCACCACCGCCCGCGCCACCGAGATCGCCGAGCGCGACAAGATCATCAACGTGATCGCGGCGCGCAAGGCGGCCGAGACCGACGCGATGCCGATCACGGTGATGGCCGAGGCGGAACGCCAGGCCGCCGCCAACAAGGCGGAAGCCACCAACGTGCTCGCCAAGGCCGATGCGGCGGCTGCCACCACCCGCGCTGCCGGCGTCAAGGCGCTCGGCCAGGCCGAAGCCGAGGTCGCGACGATGAAGGCGGAGGCGCGCAACAGACTGAGCGCCGACATGATCGCCTACGATCTCAACCTCGCGCGGATCAACGTGATCCCGAGCGCGCTCGCCGAGGCGGTGAAGCCGATCGAGAAGATTTCCGACATCCGGATCTTTGACACCGGCAGCATGCTCGGTCGCGGCGGCGCCAACGGCCACGCCAACGGCAATGGCGGCCTCGGGCTCGGCGACGGCCTCGCCGCGCAGCTGCTGTCGGTCTCCGCATTCAAGCCGATGATCGACAAGATCCTCTCGGAGGCCGGCTTCCCGGCCGGAGCCGACGCGCTCACCAGCCTGACCAGCGCGCTGGCGCAGCGCAAGGCCGAGGTCGCCGAAACACCGACGGTGGGCATCGAAAGCGCGCCAACCGCGCTGGTCGGCACCATTACGGGCCAACTGGCGCCTGCTCCCAAACCGCAGTGACGGCTTTCAGCCAAGTCTGACTCTGGAAGAGCCCGCCGATCCCCTTCGGCGGGCTTCTGCTTTTGGCGTTATCGGGAAACGGGTGGGATCGGGCCTCTTCCAACCACACACTACCGGGCAGTCGAATGATCAAGGATTCCGTCATGTCCGCCGATACGCCTCGCCTGCCGGCCACCTTCAACCGCCTGGCCTGGTCCAACCTTGCCGCGCAATCGGCCGAACAGATTGCGCTAGCGGCTGCGCCGATCGTCGCCGTGCTGCTGCTCGGCGTCGGCGAAGGCCAGACCGGCCTGTTGCAGACCGCGCTGACGCTGCCCTTCATCCTGTTTGCGATTCCCGCCGGCCTGCTCGCCGACCGCGTGTCGCGGCGCTGGGTGATGGCGGGCTCCGAAGCGCTGCGCGCGGCCGCGCTTGCCGCGATCCTGCTGCTCTTGTGGCTCGGCCTGATGACGCTGCCGCTGCTCGCTTTGCTCGGCTTCATCGCGGTCTGCGGCACGGTCGCCTACAGCGTCGCTGCGCCGGCGCTGGTCCCTTCGCTGGTGACGTCACAGCAATTGCCGGCGGCGAACGCCCGCATCGAGCTCGCGCGTACCGTCGCGTTCGCCAGCGGCCCCGCGCTCGGCGGCGTGCTGGTCGGCTGGGTCGGGGCCGCGCCCGCATTCGGCTTCGCCGCGGCATTGTCGGCGATCGCGGTCGTGCTGCTCGCCGGCATCTACGAGCCGGCGCGGCAGCCTGCCCCGCGGCGCCATCCGTTGCAGGACATCAAGGAAGGCGCGGCCTTCGTGATGCACCACGCCTTGCTGCGGCCGGTGTTCATCACCCAGTTCATCTTCAACACCGCGTCGTTCCTGCTGCTCGCCGTGTTCGTGCCCTATGCGGTGCGCCATCTCGGGCTCAGCGCCACCGGCGTCGGCACCACGCTTGCGATGTACGGCGTCGGCATGGTGGTCGGCGCGCTGTTCGCGACCCGCGTGATGAAGCGGCTGGCGTTCGGCACCGTGATCGGGCTCGGCCCGGTTACCGGCTTCGTCGCCGCAGCCGTGATGGCGCTGACGACCTGGATTGCGACGCCGCTGCTCGCGGGCCTCAGCTTCTTCCTGCTCGGCGTCGGCCCGATCCTGTGGGTGATCTCGACCACCACGCTGCGGCAGTCGGTGACGCCGCCCTCGCTGCTCGGCCGCGTCTCGGCGATCAACATCATGAGTTACGGCGCCCGCCCGCTCGGCTCCGCGCTCGGCGCCATCGTCGGCGGCCTCTACGGCGCCGAAGCCTGCCTCTATCTCGCGGCCGCGATCTTCGCCGCCCAGGCGCTGGTGATCCTGATGTCGCCCGCGGTGTCGCTGACGCGGCAGCCCGACATGGTCGGCGAACCCGCGCGGTGCTGAACGGACTCTCCACCCACGTCATTGCGAGCGAAGCGAAGCAATCCATGTCTCCACTTGCGGAGGGATGGATTGCTTCGTCGCTTCGCTCCTCGCAATGACGGGAAGGTCTAGCTCGCCAGGTACCGTTCGTATTTGCCGCCGACGACCTCGTCGGCGGCAATCGCCGGGTCCAGCGTGTAGAGATCCTGCGCATGTCCGATGCCGCGCAGCACGAAGCGGCCGGTGGAGACCAGATAGTTGCGGCCGGCGGCGTCGAGCCCGGTGCGGAAATCGGTCGAGGTCAGCAATTCCCGATCGACCGAGGCGCACATCGACGCGATCCGGCTGACCTCGTTGACGGCCGGTCCGACCACCGTGAAATCCAGCCGGTCCTCGCTGCCGATATTGCCGTAGAAGACCTGGCCGACATGGAGCCCGACATAGGCCGTGGTGGTCGGCCGGCCCTCGTTCTCGCGGCGATCGTTCAGCACGCGGATGTTATGCCGGAATCTGTGCTCGGCCCGCAGCGCGGCCCGCTTGGCGCCTGCCACGTTCTCGCCGGTGAACATCGCCAGCACGCCGTCGCCGATCAGCTTCAGCACCTCGCCGCCGGCGTCATGGATCGCGTCGATCGATGCCTGCGCATAGTCGTTGAGGAACGGAATGATCTCGTCCGGGCCGATCCGCTCGCTGATCGCGGTGGAGCCGCGCACGTCGGAGTACCACAGCACGGCCTTGATCTTCTCGGTGATGCCGCGCTGCATGCGTCCGCGCAGCACCTGCTCCGCGGTGTCACGGCCGAGATAGACCCGTCCGAGCGTGCGGGCGATCTCGACCTGCGCGGCCGACTTGATCGCGAGCCCGAGCACCGGCACCAGGTCGCGCAGCGCCGCCATGTGGTTCTCGTCGAACCCATCCGAATGGCGGGTGGTGTAGTAGGAGTAGAAGCAGTCCATCTCGCCGATCGTGCCGGCCTCGCCGAAGCGATGCACGAAGGCGGCGAAATGTTTGTGGCCCTTCTCGGCCAACTCGCCGATCATGGAGAAATCGTGCGAGGTGTCGGCGAGATCGATCACTATCTCGTCATGGCCGTTTTCGAGCATGTGATAGAAGGCCGACCGCCGCCAGGTCTGGCTGGCCTCGCCGGTGCTGGTCGAACCGTATTCGAAGATGTCGGCCTCGTTGCTCTCGCCGTCGTTCCAGCGGAAACCGCGTCCCTCGAAGATCGGATGCAGTGTATCGATGAAGACGATCGCCCGCGACAGCGGCATGCCGGCCGCCCGGCAGCGCTCGCAGAAACCGCGCAGCAGGTCGTTTTCCGGCAGGCCCGTCAGACCCTGGCGGACCAGCCAATTCATGAGGCGCAAACGGGGCGTCAGTTCCATAAGCTGGATTATGCCGGGCAATTGGTGCGGGAGGAAGGGCTGGTCGTCGCGTGACAGATGCGAACGCCAATGCGGCATTGCAAGGCCGCCCGCCTCACCATTTCGCGCGGAACACCGCCGCCGAATGGCGCCGATTCCGCTTCCTTTTGTTCGGCCGCTCGCGCACAACAGCGCATGGACAACGACGCTGGCCCGCCAAACCCGATCCGACGCCTCATGCAATGGGCGATCACCCCGCCGCAATCCTATGGGGTCTATCTTGTCGGCCTCATCCTGGTGTTCGTCCTGTCGTTCTACGCCGGCACGCTGAAGCCGACGCACTCGCCTGCCCCGCCGGCGGCCACGCCTGCCGCGCCGCGCGGCTGATCAGACCGATTTGGTTTCCGACGTCGCGATCCAGATGCCTGCAAAGACCGCGATCAGACCGACGATCAGATTGGCCGCGATCGGCTCCCCGACCAATTGCTTCGCAAGCAGCCCGGCAGCGATCGGATTGACCGTCATGGTGTTGGCGACGCGGGTCGGCGAGGCCCGCTCGAGCGCCAGCACCCACAGGATGAAAGCCAGCGCGCCGCCGGCTATGCCGAGATAGAGCCCCGCGATCCATTGCGACGTGCCGAACTCGCGCAGCGTCGCCAGGCTGCCGGTGAACGACCCCACCGCCACCAGCGCGGCCGCGCCGCGCGCCCATGCCGACGGCAAGGAAGCCGAGCGCGCTGGAGCGGCGGATGAACGGCCGCGACAGCACGTTATAGAAGGCCATGCAGAGCACCGCGGCGGCCATGATCAGTTCGCCGCGCCATGCCCCCACCGGCGCCGCCGCCAGCCCGGATGCCAGCGCCGCCGCCACGCCGAGCACCGCGATCGAAACCCCGATCGATTTGCGCATCGTCAGCGGCTCGATGCCGAGCACGGCGCCGACCACCATGGTGGAGAGCGGCAATGTCGCCAGCGCCAGGCTGGCGCGCGCCGCCGTCGTGTAGGACATCGCGAGATTATAAAGCACGAAGAACACGCCGAAGAAGGCGACGCCGAGCGCCGCGACCGCCGGCAAGTCCGCGCGCCGCGGCCACTTCGCCCCGAGCAGGACCGCGGCGGGCAGCACGCAAAGAAAGCCGATCGCCCAGCGCAGGATCGCCAGTGTGATCGGGTCGGCATTGCCCGCCAGGTAACGGGTGATCGCCGCGGCGGTGCCGCCGAGGCAGCTCGAGACCAAGGCAATCGCAACGCCGATCCACTCGCCCATCCCGATCCCCATGCGTTTCGCATTCGCTTGTGGCATGTTGCCCAGCGAGATCATTCCGGCAACTACTTCACAGGTATTCATGTCGCAGCAGCGCGATTTTGCAGCCAGCCTGCGCTGGTGGCGGCAGCGCAAGGGCCACTCGCAACTCGAGCTCGCCGGGCGCGCGGATATCTCCCAGCGCCATCTCAGCTTTCTCGAGCTCGGCCGCGCCGCACCGAGCCGCGACATGGTGATCCGGCTTGCCGCGGCGCTCGACGTGCCGTTGCGCCAGCAGAACGCGCTCTTGGTCGCGGCCGGCTTCGCGCCGGTCTGGCGGCAAACCGACCTCGCCGCGCCGGAGCTCGCCCAGATCCGCTACGCGCTCGATTTCATCCTGGCACAGCAGGAGCCCTTCCCGGCGGTCGTGGTCGACCGGCACTGGAATCTGCTGCTCGCCAATGCAGGCGCAAGCCAACTGGTGGAATTCCTGGTCGGGCCGCTGGCGCCAGGCACGGCGGTCAATCTCGCCGACGCACTGGTCGCGCCCGGCGTATTGCGCCCCTATCTCACCAACTGGACCGAGGTTGCCGGCTACTTCGTGCGCAGCGTCGAGGCCGATGCCGCCGCCGACGGCACCACCGCGACGGCGGAATTGCTCAAGCGCCTGCTGGCCTATGACGGTGTCGAGGCAGCGTTGGCCGCGCCTGCGGGGCCCACATCGGGGCCAGTGCTGCCGATGCTATTCCGCAAGGGCGACGTCAGCCTGCAATTGTTCACCACGATCGCGACGCTGGGAACGCCGCAGGACGTCACGCTGCAGGAGCTGCGCATCGAAAGCTTCTTTCCGATGGACGAGGAGACCGCGCAGATTTTTCGAAACTGGTCGAAAGCGAATACCGCCAAGGCGGCTCAGTCGTAGAACTCCGGCGACATTTTCAGCCCGTCGCGCTGCGCCTTGTCGTGGTTGATCCAGAGCTGCGCCTTGTCTTTCATCAGCGTGTCGGCGATCTTCTGCATCGAGGCCAGCGTCTGCTCCTTGCTGGCGTTCATGCTCGGCGCGCGCCGATTGTCCCAATTATCCCTGAAGTGAACGGCATCGCCGGTCAGCACGATCGCACCTGTCTTCGGCAGCTTCACCAGCAGCGACTGGTGACCGGGCGTATGGCCCGGCGTCGACAGGATGGTGACGCTGCCGTCGCCGAACACGTCGCGGTCGCCTTCGAGCTTGGTCACGGGATGCTCGGGCTTGAAGCGCGGCGCGTTGTTGGCGCCGGGCCATTCATATTCCGCCTTCTGCACATACAGCATCGCGGCCGGGAACAGCTCGACATTGCCGATGTGATCGGGATGGGTGTGCGACACGGCGATCGCCTTGATGTCGGACGGCTTGACGCCGAGCTGCTCGAGCTGCGCGGCGAGTGTCTTCGGCCGCCGCCAGGTGACCGCCTTCGGGTCGGCAGGCGCAAGGCCGTTCGGCATTGCCGCCACCGCGTCGGGAATCCCGGTATCCCACAGGAACCAGCCCTGGGCATGCTTGATCAGGTAGCAATTGTCGACGAAGTCCATCGACTTGCCTTCATTGACGCCGGGCGACCAGCGTGAAATGTCGCCGGCAACGCCTTCGCCGCAGTTGAGGATGTAGAGCTTCTCGACGCCTGATTTCGCCGGCTCGGCGTCCGCATGCGGCAGCGCGCCCACGGCGAAGAACAACATTGCAAGACCGATTGCCTTCTTCACGTCGCCCTCCGTTGATTACGCCAGCCATTCGCGCGGTCGCAATGTGCCGTGTCGTCGCCGCCCGTGGAAGACGTGGACATGGGTCGATCGATCAATTGAATGCGAGTGCGTGGCGGCCGCGTCGGCTAGACCATTTCCGCCGGCGCCAGCCGGCAGGTCTCGCTGCTGATCTCGACCTGCAGCGTCGCGTGGTGGATGCTGAACCGCTCCGAGAGCTCGGCGCAGACGTGATGCAGGAAGACATCGTCGTGTCCGCCGGGCCGCACCAGATGCGCGGTCAGCGCGGTCTCGCTGGTGCTCATCGCCCAGATGTGCAGGTCGTGCACCTCGGTGACGCCTTCGAGCGCGGCGAGATAGTCCCTCACCTCTTTGAGATCGATCCCCCTCGGCACCGCGTCGAGCGCGAGGTTGACGCTGTCGCGCGCGAGCTCCCAGCCGCTCAGCAGCACCACCACGGCGATCACCAGGCTGATCGCGGGATCCAGCCACTGCCAGCCGGTCGCCATGATCAGTAGCGCGGCGATCACGACGCCGAGCGAGACGCCGGCATCCGCCGCCATGTGCAGATAGGCGCCGCGGACATTGAGGTCGCTGTCGCGGCCGCGCATGAACAGCAGCGCGGTGCCGCCATTGATCAGGATGCCGAGCGCCGCGACCCAGACCACGGTCCAGCTTGCGACCTCGGCCGGCTCGCGCAAGCGGTTGATCGCCTCGACCGCGATGCCGCCGACCGCGATCAGGAGCAACCCGGCATTGAACAGCGCCGCCAGGATCGAGGCGCGACGGTAGCCATAGGTGTGGGTATCGGTCGGCCGCCTGCCGGCGAGCCATGCCCCGCCCCAGGCCAGCAGCAGCGCGATGACGTCGGAGAGATTGTGAATCGCGTCGGAGACCAGTGCCAGCGAGTTGGCGGAATAGCCGAAGATCAGCTCCGCGACGACGAAGGCGGTGTTCAGCGACGCGCCGACCGCAAACGCCGTGCCGAAACTGTCGGGCGCGTGGCTGTGCCCCGCATGGGAATGCCCGGCATGTCCGTGAGAATGACCGCTGTGGTCGTGGTCGTGATTGTGCGCCATGGCAACCGTCGCCCGATGTCGTCGGCGACGGTTATAGCGCGTTGAAATGTGGATACTATCACACCGCGCAAGTTAACCGCGTAGCCCGGATGGAGCGAAGCGCAACCCGGGATCGTTGCCAAACGCGAAAGCGGCCCCGGATTTCGCTGCGCTCCATCCGGGCTACAACACCGCTACTCCACGCCGCGATTGAACTTGTTCGACTTCGGCAGGCCGTGGGCGAGCCGGCCGGCGTCGGCGCGGTTGCCGCGCCAGTCGGCCAGTTCCTTCATGGTCATGCTGTGCTCGCGGCCGGCGGAATCCTTCCAGGTCAGGCCGGCCTTGGCGTCGAACACCGCAACGTCAGACAGCGACGCGCTGGTGTATTTCTGGAGGCGCACGCCGCGGCCGCGCGCCATCTCCGGCACCTGGTCGAGACCGAACAGCACCATCTTGTGGTTGGTGCCGATCACCGCGACGGTGTCGCCGTTCACGGTCGTGATCGCGCGGGCCTCGTTCGGCATTTCGACGTTGAGCACCTGCTTGCCCTTGCGGGTGTTGCCGACGCAGTCCTCTTCCTTGACGACAAAACCCTGACCCTCGCTGCTCGCGATCAGGAACTTGCGCTCGCCCTTGTTGACGAACAGCGAGATGATCGCGGCATCCTGCTCGAGGTCGATGAACATGCGGATCGGCTCGCCATGGCCGCGGCCGCCCGGCAGTTTTGCCACGTCGAGCGAGTAGAACTTGCCGTTGGTCGCGAACAGCAGCAGCTTCGAGGTGGTCTCGGCAAAGAACGAATGCTCGAGCTTGTCGTCGGTCTTGAAGGCAAGCCCCGAGAGATCCTCGACATGGCCCTTCAGCGTCCGCACCCAGCCCTTCTCTGATATCACGACGGTGCACGGCTCGCGCTCGACCAGCGCCTCCTCGATCGCGGCGAGGTCATGCTCGGGCGCATCGGCGAAGGTGGTGCGGCGCTTGCCGAGCGGCGTCTTCGGCCCGAAGATATCGCGGACTTTGCGCACCTGATCGCTGACCTTGGCCCATTGCTCCGTCTCGGAACCGAGCAGGCCCTCGATGCCCTTCAGCTCCTTGCGAAGATCCTTGTCCTCGGTGCGGATCTCCATCTCCTCCAGGCGGCGCAAATTGCGCAGGCGCATGTTGAGGATGGCGTCGGCCTGGATCTCTGTGAGCTTGAAGGTCTTCATCAAGACCGGCTTCGGCTCGTCCTCGGTCCGGATGATCTTGATCACCTTGTCGAGGTTCAGATAGGCGACGAGGTGGCCGCCCAGCACTTCCAGGCGGTGCTCGATCTGGGTCTTGCGGAATTTGGTCCGCCGGACCAGCACGTCGCGCAGATGGTCGAGCCATTCACGCAGGCACTCGGCAAGGCCGACCACCTTGGGGATGCGGCCCTTGATCAGCACGTTGAGGTTCAGCGAGATCTTGCTTTCCAGCTCGGTCAGCCGGAACAGCGACTCCATCATCAGCGCCGGATCGACCGTGCGCGATTTCGGCTCGATCACGAGCCGGACGTCCTCGGCCGACTCGTCACGGACGTCGGCGACCAGCGGCAGCTTCTTCTCGTTGATGAGTTCGGCGATCTTCTCGACGATCCGCGACTTCTGCACCAGCCACGGAATCTCGGTGACGACGACCACCCAGGTGCCGCGGGCGCCCTCCTCCTGGGTCCAGCGCGAACGGGTGCGGAACGAGCCGCGCCCCGTGGTGTAGGCCTCGACGATCGCTTCCTTGGAATCGACCACGATGCCGCCGGTCGGGAAGTCCGGGCCCTTGACCCATTTCAGCAGCGCCTTCGACTTGGCGTCGGGCTTCTCGATCAGATGCAGCGCGGCGTCGCAGAGCTCGGCGGCGTTGTGCGGCGGGATCGAGGTCGCCATGCCGACCGCGATGCCCTGCGCGCCGTTGGCGAGCAGGTTCGGGAAGCCGCCGGGCAGCACGACAGGCTCTTTCGACTGGCCGTCGTAGTTGAGACGAAACTCGACGCCGTCCTCGTCGATGCCTTCGAGCAAGAGGCGCGCGACCTCGGTCATGCGCGCTTCGGTGTAGCGGTAGGCGGCCGGGTTATCGCCGTCGATATTGCCGAAATTGCCCTGGCCGTCGACCAGCGGGTAGCGCGACGAGAAATCCTGCGCCAGGCGCACCATGGCATCATAGATCGCCTGGTCGCCATGCGGATGGAACGAGCCCATCACGTCGCCGACGATCTTGGCCGACTTCTTGAACGCGGCGCGCGGGTCGAGCCCGAGCAGGTCCATGCCGTAGAGGATGCGCCGGTGCACCGGCTTCAGCCCGTCGCGGGCGTCCGGCAGCGCGCGGTGCATGATGGTCGAGAGCGCATAGGCGAGATAGCGCTCCTCGAGCGCATCACGCAGCGGCACCTCGTGAATTTCGGCCGGCTCTTCCGGCGGTATCTGTCGTTTTCCCATGGGGAGGCGTTAAACCTTGGCGCTGAATCGGGCAAGCCGCGAATCAGCGGGAATTTAAGGCCCGAATCGGCCTTACGGAACCGCGCTCCGGCCCCGTCGCCTCGTCACGGCGTTGATAAATCCGGCGCGGGCGTCGGAATGGCCCTGGCCGCGAGGCTCCAGCACGTGGCGCAGCAGGAACAGGCCGGTGATCTGGAAGCCGTCGAGCAGGTCCTGGTCCGACCAGCTGTTGGCGCCACCCTCGCCTTCGCGCAGGAACGCCGGCAGCGGCAACAGGCGGTCGCGCCACGGCTCGCCGGCGGCGCGCGACACCGCGCCGCCGGATTTCGGCGACACGTAGATCAGGTCGGTGGTCTCCCCGCTGGCCGCGCAGTTTTCCAGGTCGAGCCCGAAGCCGAGCTCGGTCAGCATGGCGAGCTCGAACCGGATCAGGTGCACGGCGGCAACGCCTGCGTCCTCGAAATCGTCGAGCGTCCCGTGCAGCATCCAGTAGATGTCCTCATGCGGATCGCGCTCGGGCAGCAGCCGGGCCAGCGCCGCCAGATGCGTGACGCCATAGACCGCATGCGACGAGCCGAGCAGCGTCGCCGCGCGCAGCCGCGTACCCTCCAGCGCATACATGCCGAGATGCTCGTCGAGCCGCGCCCGCCACACCGCGGTGACGCTGTTGCCGGGCTGCAGCAGCGGCCGCATCCGCGAGCTGGCGCCGCCGCGCACCAGGCCGAGATGGCGGCCGTGCTCGCGCGTCAACAGCTCGACAATGGCGGAGGATTCGCCATGCCGCCGCACGCCCAGCACGATGCCTTCGTCGGTCCATTCCATGCGCGGAGTCTAGCAGGATTCCGCGGATGAACGCAGCTTTCCGCACGCGTCATTCGCTACGCGTTGAACCAGCCCCGCGCGTCGCCGGTGAAGGAATAATACAGCCCGGCCGTGGTTAGGATGCATGACACCACCTCGATGGCGCTGTCGATCTCCATGCCCCTTGCGCCGATGACCTGCAGCAGGGACATCACCGACAAGACGAGCACCGCGAGCAGCGCCCAGCGCGGCCAGTTCTTGCGGTGCTGCGCGGCAAGCCGGACGAAATACATCAGGAGCAGGATCATGCAGCCGGCCGTCAGGGTCTCGCCCATGATCACCTGCTCGGTCTTCAGGACGGTCGGCGTGCGGTCCTGGAACGCCACCGACAGCGCATCCAGCGTCAGCGACAGATAGAGCAGAACCTCAAACCACAGCACGTTTCTGGGCACGTTCATGCAAGCGTCGACTCTTATTCCTTGGGGAATTCCAGTCCCATTTCCTTGTAGCGGTCGGGATCGTCACCCCAGTTCTCGCGCACCTTGACGAACAGGAACAGATGCACGGGGACGCCCATGATCTCGGCGATCTCGGCACGCGCCTGCGCGCCGATCGACTTGATGGTGGCGCCGCCCTTGCCGAGCACGATCTTGCGCTGGCTCTCGCGCTCGACAAAAATCGTCTGCTCGATGCGGATCGACTTGTCCTTGCGGTCGGTCCAGCTGTCGGTCTCGACCGTCGACTGGTACGGCAGTTCCTGATGCAGATGGCTGTAGATCTTCTCGCGCGTTATCTCGGCCGCCAGATGCCGCATCGGCGCATCCGACATCTGGTCCTCGGGATAGAGGAACGGCCCTGCGGGCACCAGCTTGGCGAGCGTCTGGCGCAAATCGGCAACGCCGTCGCCGGATAACGCCGAAATCATGAAGGTGTGCTCGAAGCGCATCCGCTCGTTGGCGGCCTGCGCCAGCGCCAGCAGCTTCTCGCGCTGCACGAGATCGACCTTATTCAGCACCAGGATCTTCGGATGGGCGACGGTTTCGAGCTTGGCCAGGATCGCGTTGGCCTCTTCGTCGAGGCCCGACTTCGCATCGAGCAGCACGCAGACGAGATCGGCGTCGTGCGCGCCGCTCCAGGCGGTCGATACCATGGCGCGGTCAAGCCGGCGCCGCGGCGCGAAGATGCCGGGCGTGTCGACAAGGATGATCTGCGCGTTGCCTTCGATCACGATGCCGCGGATCAGCGCGCGCGTGGTCTGCACCTTGCGCGAAACGATCGTGACCTTGGAGCCCACCAGCGCATTGACCAGCGTCGACTTGCCGACATTGGGCGCACCGATCAGCGCGACGAAGCCACAGCGCGTCGCGTCCCCTTGCCCTTTGGCCTCGTCAGTCATTGGTGCCGACGCCTTCGCGCTCGATCATCGCGGATGCCGCCGCCTTCTCGGCCGCGCGCTTGTTGCCACCGAGGCCCTCGGCGGAGGCCAGGCCCGGCAGGTCGACCGCAACGCGGAATTGTGGATCGTGATGCGGGCCGGTGCGTTCGACCTCGCGATAGACCGGCGTCGGCAGCCCCTTGCCCTGGGCCCATTCCTGCAACACGGTCTTGGGATCGCGCAGCGGCCGGCGCAGCTTGTGCATCCGTTCGGTCCAGTTGCGCTCGACGAACTGGCGAGCGGCCTCGTAGCCGCCGTCGAGAAAGATCGCCCCGATCACCGCTTCGCAGATATCGCCGAGCACGGACTTGCGCAGCCGGGCGCCCTCGACCGCCTTCACCATGCCGAGCTTGATGTCCTCGAGCAGCCCGAGCGCCTTGGCGACGTCGGCGCAGCTCTCCTTGCGCACGAGGTCGGCGAGCCGCTTCGACAATTCGCCCTCGTCGGCCTTGGGGAACGACCGGAACAGCATGTCCGATACGATCAGCCCGAGCACGTGGTCGCCGAGGAACTCCAGCCGCTGGTAGCTGTCGGCGCGGTTGCGGGTGGCGGGCTTCAGCGCGGACACGTGGGTGAACGCAGTGGTCAGCAGCGCGGGATCCTGGAACGTGTACCCGATCCGCGCCTCGGTGCCTGCGATCGCGGCCTTCTCCTCAGCGGCCTTGACCGCCTTGCTGCGCCGCTTCTTCGGCGCGGCTGTGCTGTCGGCGGCAGGCGTCTGGCTCGGCTCGCCGGTCGGCGCTTGATCGTTGATGGATGCGGTATCGTCGTTCATCGCACGATAGAGAATAAGCGATTCCACCGCACGGCAAGCGGCCAGCGCCAGATCATCCAGGCCTGCTCGCCCTCGGCGATCGAGAAGAAGATCATCTGGGCTCGCCCGATGATGTTCTCGAACGGCACGTAGCCGACCTGCGACAGGAAGCGGCTGTCGGTGGAGTTGTCGCGGTTGTCGCCCATCATGAAGAAATGCCCGGGCGGAACGGTGTAGACGATGGTGTTGTCCATGTAGCTGTTGTCGGTGCAGTCCAGCGTCTCATAGCTGACGCCGTTCGGCAGCGTCTCCTTCCAGCGCTTGACGCGGGCGGTCGCATCCGCCGAGCCGCAGGGATCCTCGCCGACGAAATCGCTCAGCCGCTCCCGCTTGATCGGCTCATCGTTGATGTAGAGCAGCCCACTCTTCACCTCGATGCGGTCGCCGGGCAGCCCGATGACGCGCTTGATGTAGTCGGTGGAGTCATCCCGCGGCAGGCGAAACACCACGATGTCGCCGCGGTTCGGCTCCGAGCCGAAGATGCGGCCCGAGAAAATGTTCGGCGAGAACGGGATCGAATAGTGGCTGTAGCCATAGGAATATTTCGAGACGAACAGGTAGTCGCCGACCAGGAGCGTCGCCTTCATCGACCCGGAGGGGATGTTGAACGGCTGGAACAGGAAGGTGCGGATGACGAGCGCGATCAGAAGAGCATGGATGACGACGCGGATGGTCTCGCCCAAGCCGCTTTCAGATTTGGTCCCGGTGGTCACGCTCATTGCTTTCCCAATTCCCGTGGACTGATGTCCACGCGGTGGCAGAACGTTCTCTTCGCGCGAAGCGTTCGGCCTTCGCGTGAGGAAAATGGCCTTGATTCTGATCTTGAGGGCAAATTCCGGCCTAAACCCGGAATCAGCGTCTCGCTCGATATAACCCTGCGGCGTTTTAGACGGTTGTTCGCAGGGGCGCAATCAATCGCCGCCTCAAAACTTCGCAATTCATTGAAATATCAATGATTTTTTAGTTTGCTGAAGTTTTCCGGCAGAATCCGGCACCGCGGGATCATCTGGCGGGGGCAACCGCCGAAATTATGACGAAGGCCTGGGCCAACGGCCAATCGTCGGTGATCGAAAGGTCGATCTGCGCCTGCATGCCCTCGGGCGTCAGTTCCTGCAGCCGGGCCAGCGCCCCGCCGGTCAGCCGCATCGTCGGCCGCCCGCCCGGCAGGTTCACGACGCCCATGTCCTTCCACCACACCCCGCGCCGGATACCGGTGCCGAGCGCCTTGGAGCAAGCTTCCTTGGCGGCAAAGCGCTTGGCGTAAGTTGCGACCACCATCTTCTCGTTGTTGGCACGGCGCATCGCCTTGGCGCGCTCGGCATCGGTGAAGATGCGGTCGAGGAATCGCTCGCCATGGCGCTCGATCACCTTGGCCACCCGGGTGATGTCGATCAGGTCGGAGCCGATGCCGATGATCATGCGCTGACCGCACCCTGCGCCCTGGCGCGGCCGCGGTCCATCGCCGCACGCATCTCACGCACCGTTGCGGCGATGCCGACGAACAGCGCCTCGCCCATCATGAAATAACCGATGTTCAACTCCCGGATTTCGGGCAGCGCGGAAATCGTCTCCGCGGTGTCATAGTCGAGCCCGTGGCCGGCATGGACCTCGAGCCCGGCCGCCTGCGCGAGCTTGGCGCCGGCAACGATGCGCTTCCATTCGGCCTCCGCCTTGTCCTGGTGGCCGTCGACCACGGCGTCGCACCAGCCGCCGGTGTGGATCTCGATCACGGGCGCCTTCAGCTTCGCGGCCATCTCGATCTGCCTGGGATCGGCGGCAATGAACAGCGAGACGCGGATGCCGGCGTCACCCAGCCGCGCGATGAACGGCGCCAGTGCGTTGTGCTGGCCGACCACGTCGAGGCCGCCCTCGGTGGTGAGCTCCTGGCGCCGTTCCGGCACCAGGCAAACCGCGTGCGGCTTGGTGGCGAGCGAGATCCGCAGCATATCGTCGGTCGCCGCCATCTCGAAATTCAGCGGCTTGGAGATCTCGGCCTTGAGCCGCGCCATGTCCTCATCGCGGATGTGGCGGCGATCCTCGCGCAAATGCGCGGTGATGCCATCGGCGCCGGCCGCGATCGCGGCAAGCGCCAGCCGCACCGGATCGGGCCGCGCTCCGCCCCGCGCGTTGCGCAGGGTGGCGACGTGATCAACATTGATACCGAGACGCAGCGGCGGAGACGACATCAAATCACTCTCTGATAAACCAGTTGAACCATCCCCTCATCCTGAGGAGCGGCGTCTGCGCCGCGTCTCGAAGGATGTGGCCCCGTCTCGGGCCGCATGGTTCCCGAGCGATGCGAAGCATCGTCCGGAGACGGCGCTGACGCACCTCCTCACCATGAGGGCCGATGACAGGCGAAACCCTAACCATTGACGCGCTCGACCCGAGCGACGACGGCCTTGGCGCGCAACTGGGCGATGATAGCGCTGAGATGCTTGAGGTCATAGACCTCAAGATCGATGGTCAGCTCCGTGAAATCGGGCGATTGGCGCGACATGTGGATGTTGTCGATATTGCCGTCGTGCTCGGCGATCACGGTCGCGATCTGGGCGAGGCTGCCGGGCTCGTTGACATTGTGGACTAGGATACGGGCCGGGAAGCGCTGCGGCATGGTCTCGTCGATATCCCAGCGCACGTCGAGCCAGCGCTCCGGCTCCTCCTCGAAATCTTTCAGCGCCGGCGACTGGATCGGATAGATCGTGATCCCCTCGCCCGGCGTGACGATGCCGACGATCCGGTCGCCCGGCACGGCGCCGCCGTTCGGCGCGAACTTCACCGGCAGGTCGGAATTTATGCCGCGCACCGGGATCACCGAGGTGGCGCGCGCCGGATGCGGCGGGTTCTGCGTCTTCAGCTTGGCGGCGAGGCCCTTCTTGGCGCCGTAGCGCACCAGCCGCTCTTCCTTGTAGTCGGGATACATCGCGCGTGCGACGTCGGAGGCCTTGATCTCGCCGCGCCCGACCGAGGCCATCACGTCCTCGATCGAGCTGCGCGCGAGCCGCGGCAACGCGCCCTTCAGCTTGTCGTCGGCATATTCGATCTTGGCGCGGGCAAACAGGCGGTCGACGATGCGGCGGCCAAGGCCGGCATACTGGTCGCGCACCGCGTCGCGGGTGGCACGGCGGATCGCAGCCCGCGCCTTGCCGGTGCGGGCGAGCGCCTCCCAGGCCGACGGCGGCGCCGACTGTGCCTTCGAGGTCAGCACCTCGACCTCGTCGCCGTTCTGCAGCTCGGAGGACAGCGGCGCGAACTTGCCGTTGATCTTGCAGCCGACCGCGCTGTTGCCGACACCGGTGTGAACGGCATAGGCGAAATCGATCACGTTGGCGTTGCGCGGCAGCGCGATCAGCTTGCCCTTCGGCGTGAAGCAGAACACCTGGTCGTGGAACAGCTCGAGCTTGGTGTGCTCGAGGAATTCTTCCGGATTGGCGCTTTCCGAGAGGATGCCGATGGTGTGGCGCAGCCAGGCGAAGGCGTTGGACTCGTGCTTCAGCCGTTCGTGCGGCGAGCCCGCGCCTTCCTTGTAGAAGGCATGCGCGGCGATACCGAACTCGGCGATCTGGTTCATGTCCTCGGTGCGGATCTGCAGCTCGACGCGCTGCTTGCCCGGCCCGATCACCGTGGTGTGGATCGAGCGGTAGTCGTTCTGCTTCGGGGTCGAGATGTAGTCCTTGAAGCGGCCCGGCACCACCGGCCAGGTGGTGTGGACGATACCGAGCGCGCGGTAGCAGGCGCCGACATCGTCGAGGATGATGCGGAAGCCGTAGATATCGGACAGCTGCTCGAAGCCGACCGACTTGCGCTCCATCTTGGTCCAGATCGAAAACGGCTGCTTGCGGCGGCCGAACACCCGCGCGGTGATGCCGTTCTTCTGCAGGTTCTTGGAGAGCTGGGTTTCGATCTCGCCGATCAAATTGCGGTTGCGCTCGGCCAGCGAGTCGAGCCGCTGCTTGACCACCGCATAGGCCTCGGGATCGAGCACGAAGAACGACAGGTCCTCGAGTTCCTCGCGCATCTCGTGCATACCCATGCGGCCGGCTAGCGGCGCATAGATATCCAGCGTCTCCTCGGCGATGCGCCGGCGCGAGGCCGGCGGCACGAATTCCAGCGTGCGCATGTTGTGCAGCCGGTCGGCGAGCTTGATCAGCAGCACGCGGACGTCGTCGGCGATCGCAAGCAGCAGCTTGCGCAAATTCTCGGCCTGCTTGGCCTCGCGCGACACCAGTTCCAGCCGCTTCAGCTTGGTCAGGCCTTCGACCAGCGCGCCAATCTCGTGGCCGAACACATTGTCGATCTCGGCCCGCGTCGCCTCGGTGTCCTCGATCGTGTCGTGCAGCAGCGCCGCCACGATCGTGGCGTCGTCGAGCTTGAGGTTGGTGAGGATCGCGGCGACCTCGAGCGGATGCGAGAAATAGGGATCGCCGGAAGCACGGGTCTGCGTGCCGTGCGCCTTCATGGCGTAGACATAGGCGCGGTTGAGCAGGTCTTCGTTGGTGTCGGGGTTGTAGGAGCGGACGCGCTCGACAAGGTCATATTGTCGCATCATTCGCGTCCGCGGCTTGGCCGGCCTCTCCGCCGTGGACGACGTCGGCGCCACCGCGACCGTTTCGGTTGCAGCCTGCATCTGGATGGAACTGAGGCGTCGATACGCCATGAACTCGCTGCCTCTCGCGCGGGACCGGAACGTCCCACCTTTCCTCAATCTAGTGCGCTTTCCAATGAAGCAGCACCCCGCGCGGGCCCTGGAACCATTCAATTTCCCGCGTCCGCGTAGGACGCACCGTAACAGCAAAATTGTCAACAAAAGCAAAGGCCCGGAGCAATGCCCGGGCCTTCGGCGAATCTGTTCGAAACGACGGCGAGCTTACTCGTCTTCCTCGGGCTGCTCCTCCGGGGGCGCCAGTCCCTCGAGGCCCTTCAGCAGCTCTTCCTCGGTCATCCGCTCGACCGCCACCTCGGTGTCGTCGGCGTCGACGCTGGCACCGGCGGAACCGATCAGCGGCACGGTGTCGGGCTCGGGCTCGTCGACCTCGACGAACTTCTGCAGGGAGTGCACGAGTTCCTCTTTCAGGTCTTCCGGCGAGATCGTCGAATCGGCAATCTCGCGCAGCGAGACGACCGGATTCTTGTCGTTGTCGCGATCAACCGTGAGTTGCGACCCCGAGGAGATCATCCGGGCGCGATGCGCGGCCAACAGGACGAGGTCGAAACGATTGTCGACCTTGTCAATGCAATCTTCGACGGTGACGCGAGCCATCTCGAGGCGCTCCGTGGTAAAAGGGACCGAACATGTAGGTTATGAGGGTTAGTTATAGGCCTAGCCCCGGTTTCGCAAGGTAAAATTTGTGATTTGCCTTCCGAACAGGCTCTGATAACCCGGTCTGACGGGGGCCAGAAGGGCCGGAGCGTCTGACGACATGGCCAGGTTGCTGTCCCAGGCGAGTAAATCTCTTCATTGCAATGTCAAGGGTCTAGGCTTTTTGCCCTCGCCTCACCATAATTGCGGTGGTGACTGTCGTGGGGAAAGATTCACAGAACTTTAGGCAGCAACGCCGGAAATTGCGCGCGGTTGATCACCGCCGCGCTAAGAACACTAACAACCACGCGAGAACACTTTGATGTCGTCACCTGTTTCCAACAAGATCGCGCTCTTCATCGACGGAGCGAATCTTTACGCCACCGCAAAGACGCTGGGCTTCGACATCGACTACAAGCGCCTCCTCAAGGAGTTCCAGAGTCGCGGCACCCTGCTCCGTGCGTTCTACTACACGGCGATCATCGAGGATCAGGAGTATTCGTCGATCCGCCCGTTGATCGACTGGCTCGATTACAACGGCTACACCGTCGTCACCAAGGCGACCAAGGAATTCATCGACGCCAGCGGCCGCCGCAAGGTGAAGGGCAACATGGACATCGAGCTTGCCGTCGATGCCATGGAACTCGCCGAGCATATCGACCAGATGATTCTGTTTTCCGGCGATGGCGACTTCCGTTCGCTGGTGGAGGCCGTGCAGCGCCGCGGCGTTCGCGTCACGGTCATCTCCACCATCGCCAGCCAGCCGCCGATGATCGCCGACGAGCTGCGCCGCCAGGCCGACGTCTTCACCGACCTTGTCGAGCTGCAATCCAAGCTTGGCCGTGATCCGTCCGAACGCCCGGCCCCGCGCGAACCGCGTCACCACTCCCCGCAATTCCTGCAGCGCGCGACCACCATGGCCCCACGGGGAGCCGATGACGATTTCGACGAGTAACCTCGTCGCTGCTGCTACGCGCCCCGACAGCAACTGTCAGCTTTGTGTCAGGCTGGCCGACTTCCGCGCGCAGGCGCGCGCACTGCATCCGGACTGGTTCAACTCGCCGGTGGAATCGTTCGGCGATCCGAATGCGCGGCTGTTGATCGTCGGGCTCGCGCCGGGCCTGCAGGGCGCCAACCGCACCGGCCGTCCCTTCACCGGCGACTACGCCGGTGATCTGCTCTACGCGACCTTGCTCGAATATGGTTTTGCCAGCGGCGTCTATCAGGCGCGGCCGGACGACGGCCTGAAGCTGGTCGACGCCCGGATCAGCAATGCGGTACGCTGCGTGCCGCCGCAGAACAAGCCGCTGCCGGCCGAGATCAACACCTGCCGGCAATTCCTCCGCGCCACCATCGCCACGATGCCGAAGCTGCGCGCGATCGTGCTGCTCGGACGAATCGCCCACGAATCGACTCTCAAGGCACTGGATGTTCGCTTGGCGGCCGCACCCTTTGTGCACGGTGCCGTGCATAGTGCGGGCAAATTCAAGCTCTACGACAGCTACCACTGCTCGCGCTACAACACGAACACCGGCGTGTTGACGACCGATATGTTCCGCAAGGTGTTCGCGACCGTGCGCAAGGAGCTCGGCTAGCGCCCCTTCCGGTATCCGCTTTGCGAACCGCTATCCAAAGCCTGCAGATGCACAGGACACTCGCGCGAATTCGGAATAATAGAAAATATCCCTGAGTTGCCCGACGTGTCAAGTTGCCTGGGCGAACGCCGGCCGCCGCCAGCTACTTTGCATGGGGTTGTTCTCGATATTTTGGCAACGCCCGCTGCGACGACCCCATGACTTCTCTAGTCCGTCCGCGGATTGGCCTTCAGCCATTCCAGCACGTCTCCGGCGTTCCGGTCGGGCGGGAACACCGGATAGAACACGTGGCTGATGCGCGCGTCGTCGATGATCAGCGCGAGCCGCTTGATCAGGGTCAGCCCCGCCACCGACATCGTCGGCAACTTCAGCGTGTGCGTCAGTTCCAGCGCTTCGTCGGACAGCACCGGGAACGGCAGATGCAGCCGCGAGGCCATCTCGGTCTGGTACGCATTGCTTTGCGTCGACAGCCCGAATACCTGGGCAGCGCCGGCCGCCTTCAGTTCGGCGAACAGGTCGCGGAACGCGCAGGTCTGCGGCGTGCAGCCGCGGGCGCCCGGGATCATGTCCCAATCGTCGACCAGCCCGATCTTGCCGGGCTCGCCGGTTCGCGGATAGGCGAACACCACGGTGCGGCCCTTGAGCGCCGACAGCGCCACCGCGGTGTCGTCGGTGGCGCGCAGCCTGACCGGCGGGATCGTCATGCCAGCCAGATGCGCCGCGCCGCCGTCATCCGTCGGCGCCGGGATCTTGCTCCAGTCGACGTCGGTGAGGCTCGATTGGCTCATGACCCAAATCTCCCTCGGTCGTCATTGCGAGCGAAGCGAAGCAATCCATAGAGACGCGCACTGGACAGATGGATTGCTTCGTCGCTTCGCTCCTCGCAATGACGACTTGAACGCTATCCCCGCGCCCGCATCAGGCGGCCCTTCTCGCGGCTCCAGTCGCGCTTCTTCTCGGTCTCGCGCTTGTCGTGCAGCTTCTTGCCCTTGGCGACCGCAAGCAGCAGTTTGGCACGGCCGCGCTCGTTGAAATACAGCTTCAGCGGAATGAGCGTCATGCCCTCGCGGTCGACCGCGCCGAGCAGCTTGTTGATCTGCTTGCGATGCAGCAGCAGCTTCCGCGGCCGCTTCGGCTCGTGGTTGAAGCGGTTGGCCTGCAGATATTCAGGAATATTGGCGTTGATCAGCCAGATCTCGCCGTTCTTGGAATCCGCATAGGATTCCGCGATCGTGCTCTTGCCGTTGCGGATTGATTTCACCTCGGTGCCGGTCAGCGAAATGCCGGCCTCGATCGTGTCCTCGATTGCGTAGTTGAAGCGGGCCTTTCGGTTTTCGGCAACAACCTTGATCGGGCGTTCGTTCTTCTCGGCCACTTTAGCTCTTCTTGAGGAGGTCGCGGATTTCCGTCAGTAGCACGACTTCGTCGGACGGCTTCGGCGGTTCGGCGGGCTTGGCCTCATCCTTGCGTTTGAACTGATTCATGAAGCGGACGACCATGAACAGCACGAAGGCGACGATCAGGAAATTGAGCGTCAGCGTCAGGAAGCTGCCCCAGGCCAGCACCGCGCCCTGCTTCTTGGCGTCGGCGAGGTTGGTCGCGTTCACGGCCTTGGAAAGCCCGGTGAAATAGTTGGAGAAGTCGAGTCCGCCCGTGATCGCGCCGATGATCGGCATGATGATGTCGCCGACCAGCGAGGTGACGATCGCGCCGAAGGCTGCACCGATGATGACGGCGACGGCGAGGTCGACGACATTGCCCTTCATGGCGAATTCGCGGAATTCCTTCAGCATGCCCATCCCCTTCTGCTCGACGTTGCGCACGGCACTGTTCACGGCGGTCGCGGTCCGGCTCAGTTGATCAGGCCGGCATGGACCATGGCGCTGCGGACCGCCTGGCGGGTCGCTTCGGTGACCGGCACCATCGGCAGGCGCAGCTTCTCGTCGAGCTTGCCGAGCAGCGACATCGCATACTTCACCGGCGCCGGATTGCTCTCGATGAACAGGTTGGTGTGCAGCGGCATCAGCTTGTCATGGATCTTCAGTGCCGTGGTGACGTCGCCCTTCTGCCAGGCGGTCTGGAACTCCGAGCACAGCCGCGGCGCGACGTTCGAGGTCACCGAGATGCAGCCATGGCCGCCATGGGCCATGTAGCCGATGATGGTGGCGTCCTCGCCGGAGAGCTGGTTGAAATCCTCGCCCATCGCCGCGCGCTGCTGCGAGACCCGCACCATACTCGCGGTGGCGTCCTTGACGCCGGCGATGTTCTTCAGCTCGAACAGCCGCTTCATGGTGTCGACCGACATGTCGATCACCGAGCGCGGCGGGATGTTGTAGATGATGATCGGGATGCCGATCGCATCGTTGATCGCCTTGAAGTGCTGATACATGCCTTCCTGGGTCGGCTTGTTGTAGTACGGCGTCACGACCAGCACCGCGGTGGCGCCGGCCTTCTCGGCGTGCTCGGCGAGCTCGATCGCCTCCTTGGTCGAATTCGAGCCGGCACCGGCGATCACGGGCACCCGGCCCTTGGCCTCCTCGATGCACCACTCGACGACCCGCTTGTGCTCGTCGTGGCTCAGCGTCGGGCTCTCGCCGGTGGTGCCGACCGGCACCAGGCCGTGGGTGCCCTCGGCAATTTGCCAGTTCACGAGGCCGCGGAACGCCGCCTCATCCACCGCGCCGTTTTTGAAGGGCGTCACCAAGGCAGTGAATGATCCCCGGAATTTTGTCTTGGCTGCCATGGACTTCCTCCAAACGCTTCAGGCTAAAGGCTAGGTCGACGGACCTTTGTTGTTGGCGTGCTTCACGTCCGTGCGACCGGCACCCGGTTGATGCGAAACGCCATGAAAGGCAATTCATATCGGGTCTGGCCGACAGGCGAAAGGGCCGTACCGTACCTATTCCCAACGGTAATCTGCGGCGCGCGAAATCGTTTCCAGCCGCGATTTTGCCGTTGTGCTGGCGCAAACAGCCGCACCGGCAGGCTTCTTAGTATTTTGTGTACGTTTTCAATCAAATAAGAACCCATGGCCCAAACGACCAGATGATTCGGGGCCGCAGAGGACTTCTGTGATCCGTTCCGTTCGTGCAGGCACATTGCGGTCGACGGCGCTGGCGACGAGCCTGGCGCTCGTTGTTGGCCTTGCCGCCATCACGGCAGATGCCTGGGCCGCCGAGGATGCTCCAACCGCGAAGCCGGCTGCCCAAGACGCGGCTTCCAAGCCTGCCCCTTCCAAGACCGCGCCAAAGTCTACTGCGCCGAAGGCGGCGGCTTCAAAGCCAGCGGCAACCAAACCCGGCGCCGCCAAGACTGACGCAGCCAAGTCCGACGCTGCCAAGACTGACACTCACAAGACCGAGGCTCACAAGACAACGTCTCCCAAGTCCGGCGCGGTCAAGACAGTCGGAGCCAAGGCCGCTCCTGCGAAGACCGAAGCTCACAAGCCAACGGCTCCGAAGCCCACGGAA
Source organism: Bradyrhizobium australafricanum (assembly GCF_020329495.1). Classification (NCBI taxonomy): domain Bacteria; kingdom Pseudomonadati; phylum Pseudomonadota; class Alphaproteobacteria; order Hyphomicrobiales; family Nitrobacteraceae; genus Bradyrhizobium; species Bradyrhizobium australafricanum. The sequence continues at coordinate 126,595 of NZ_JAGKJL010000011.1, forward strand.
TCCAAGGGCACCACGGCCAAGACCACTGCGGCCAAGACCACCACGTCCAAACCCGCCGCTCCGGTTGCAACGGGAACTGTATCGAACAGGTCGGTGCCCGCGCCCGCACTGGTTCCGGCAACCCGCCAGCATGCCGCGCCGATCGCGCGCAAGCCGGTGCTGCCTGCGGCCGTGGCCGCGACATCCTCGACGTCGCACTCGGACAAGGAAGCGCTTGCAAGCGTCGTCGAGCTGCTGCGCAAGCGCAAGCCGGCGGACGCCACCGAGGCCGAGGCCTCGATCTCAGATCCGGTCGCGCGCAAGCTTGCCGAATGGCTGATCCTGCGCAGCGAGGACAACGGCGCCTCGGTCGAGCGCTACCGCGCTTTCCTCGATGCCAATCCGAGCTGGCCGTCGCAGACCTTCCTGCGTCGCCGCATCGAGGCCTCGTTGTGGGACGACCGCCGCGACGATTCCGCGGTCTGGGCCTGGTTCCAGAATGAATCGCCGGTCTCGGCCAAGGGCCGGCTCGCGCTCGCCAAGGTCATGATCGGACGCGGCGACCGCGGCAATGCCGAGCGCCTGGTCCGCGAGGCCTGGCGCAACGACGGGATGAGCGAGGACACCGAAAACACCGCGCTTGAGCTGTTCGGCTCCTTCCTGACTGCCGGCGACCACAAGGCACGCATGGACACCATGCTGTACGGCACCGACAACGAGGCCGCCGGCATGCGCGAAGCCAAGCGCCTTGGCTCCGGCTACGTGGCGCTCGCGAAGGCACGCATCGCCGCCACCCGCAAGGGTTCGAACCTGCGCGCGCTGCTGGAAGCCGTGCCGAGCGAACTCTCCGGCGACACCGGCTACTTGTTCGCCAGGATCCAGTTGCTCCGCCGCGAGGAGAAATTCTCCGAAGCCGCGCGGCTGATGCTGAGCGCACCGAAGGAAGCTTCCCGCCTCTACAACGTCGACGAATGGTGGATCGAGCGCCGGCTGCTGGCGCGCAAGATGATCGACACCAACGAGTTTCGCACCGCCTATCTGATCGCGCGCGACGCCGCGCTGCCGGCCCGCGACATCTACAAGACCGAGCAGGAATTCACCTCGGGCTGGATCGCGCTGCGCTTCCTCAACGATCCCGCCCTCGCCGCCCAGCATTTCGCGCGGATCGGCGTCGGCAGCGCTAATCCGACCGCGCTGGCGCGTGCCGGCTATTGGCAGGGCCGCGCCGCGGAAGCCGCCGGCCGCGGCCAGGAGGCGCGCGCCGCCTACGGACGCGCGGCCGAGCAGTCCACCAGCTATTACGGCCAGCTCGCGCGCGCCAAGCTCGGCCTGCCGCAGATCGAGCTGAACAGCGCGCCGCGCGGCCGCGGCGCCGAGCGGCTGGAGATCGTACGCGCGGTAGCGCTGCTCTACGAAATCGACGCGCGCGAGCTCGCGATCCCGATCTTCGGCGACATGGGCGACAATGGCGATCCGGAAGCCCTTGCCGGCCTCGGCGAGCTCACCGCGCGCCACGGCGATGCCCGCGGCATGCTGCTGATGGGCAAGGCCGCGCTCAACCGCGGACTGCCATTCGATCACTACGCCTATCCGGTGAACGGCATTCCGTCGTTCCGCCAGGTCGGGCCGGAGGTCGAGCAGAGCGTCGTCTACGCGATCGCGCGCCAGGAGAGCGCGTTCAATCCTGCGGTGGTGTCACCGGCCCAGGCCTACGGCCTGATGCAGGTGACGCCGGACGCCGGACGTTACGTCTGCAAGCGCGCCGGCATCGGCTTCGACCTCAACCGGATGAAGACCGACCCCGTCTACAACGCGATGCTCGGCGCCGCCGAGCTCGGCGGCCTGCTCGAGGATTATCGCGGCTCCTACATCCTGACCTTCGCCGCCTACAATGCCGGCCGCGGCAGCGTGCGGAAGTGGATCGAGCGCTATGGCGATCCGCGCGATCCCAAGGTCGACGCGGTCGACTGGGTCGAGCTGATTCCGTTCTCGGAGACGCGGAACTACGTCCAGCGGATCATGGAAAACCTGCAGGTCTATCGCGCCCGGTTCGGCGGCGGCACCAAATTGCAGATCGAGGCCGATTTGCGACGCGGCGCCAGCGTGGAATGAGCCGGCGCAACCGGTTTTCAACAGGCTGGGCGACCGCAGCTTCCAGCCTCGACCAAAGGTCCAGCTAATCTATTGTTATATCTTGCATTTTAAGCAACCGCGCGCTCCGATACGAGCCGATCGGCGCGGTTTATAAAGGCTTGGGGACGGCCGGCGGCCGAGCTGCCCTCAAATCACCTTGGCGCAATCTGAATCTGCCGCTTGCGGCTCAGCGCCCTCTCGGGCATATCGGCGCCATTGGAGACGTGGCCGAGTGGCTGAAGGCGGCGGTTTGCTAAACCGTTATAGGCTTGTAAAGGCCTATCGAGGGTTCGAATCCCTCCGTCTCCGCCAGCCAACTATTTGTCCAGCCCGGAGACATGGGTAACAGGTCGTACCTAAGACATGGGTGACAACCTCGTGCGAGAGCATGGTCAAATTCATCTCTCAGAATCGCGCCGATTTTCCGAAACTTGAGACGGCGATCAGTTCGACTGTTACTGCAAATATGACCGCGGCTGGATAAAGAAGCGCCGCCGGGACAATGCCATTTCGAGCCCGGCGGCGTACTTTTGGCGTGCTGAACGGCGCTCCCTTAAAGTTCAATCTCGATCGCCATGTTCGCGCGCACAAGGGTGGTCAAGCCCGCTTTCAATCTCTTCGCTTGCCAGGTCTGGAAAGCTGGATCGGCGTTCAGCTTATCAACCGCCGCGCCATAAGCCGAAAACGTCTCAAAATTTACTGAGAAAACGAAATTGCCGGCTTCACCGACGGCGACAGACCAGAACCTTGGTTTGCCACCATGCTTGCGCCAAAGCCCGGCACTCTCCTTTGCCAATTCCAGTATTCCTGCGAGGTCACCGCCTGGATTCGGCTTGACCACATACTGCACGACTACTGCCATGCTACCCTCCATTGAAATTACAGGAGGAGCGCATGCGAGGCTGTTTCTCGGTCGTTGGGTTTGATCTAGGTCAAGCAATCCAGCGACGCGGCACGGGTACTTAGCCGCCCCGGCGCGAACCGCGATGGCATAGTGCCTGCACTTTTGACCGTGCTGGGGATTTCAGTGTCCCAGTTCAGGAAGGAAACGCCGCCGGGCGTGTATTTTTGAGACCGGCGGCGTACTTTTTGGGGATTCGATCAGATCCGGTCGGTTGCCCAGCCGGGCAGACGGTCCGGAAGCGGCCTATCGAGCAGGCCAGCGACCAACACGGCGAGCGCCGCACCTTCGCCGTCGCTCCATCCGAAATGGAGGACCGCCGAGGCAATCGCCCGCATTCCCTCCAAAACGGTGTTGGCGTGCGACGCGCCGACTGTGACTTTCGAAAGTATTTTCCAGATCTCTTGTTCGTCCGGCATTGTCCATAAGCCACAGAAAAAGCAGCCCTTTACCGCTCTCATGAGCGGCGGTCCCAAGAGGGTCGTCGTGGAGGAATGCCGGCATCGGCCCTGGCCTGGACCGATTGTCACCTCCGCGTGAACGAAACATCATTCCCGGCGCCGCGAAGCGAGCACGCAACAAACCGCGCCCACCATCCCCGCATTGTTTATTTCACCTGAACATTTCCGGGGTAAGGCCATGCAGCAAGACAGTGGCATCCACTTCCAGGATACCGATAAGGTTCTGCGTAACGCCCGGCTTCGCCGATCCGCCGACTTAGGTCCCTGGTTACGGCAGCGCTTCTCATCCAAGGCAGGCAGGCTCGTGGTCGCAACTTCGCTGGCTTGCACGGTTGTTGTACTGGCGATCGCTGCTGCCCCGCGGCCGGTCTCGAGCGCTGCGCTTGGCAGCGAGTGGCAATGTAGCAAGGCTGCGTTTGTCCTGACGACCTGCCGTCAAGCCGCCCCTGCGCGTTCATAGCAAACAGCCGCATCGGGGACGTACGGTAGCGACGTCAATTGGCACTGGTGAAACCATCTGTCCGGCGACTCCGTAACTGGAACGCCGGCCTATTTCTTCCATTTTGGCACTACGGGCCGGCTGGGGCCGTTCGGTCTTTCCCAGTCACGAACGGCCCCACTTTTAGGTCCATCCATGAACCGCGTCAGCTTTCCCTCGGCTTGATTATTTGGCATCAAATGATCAGGGCGCCCGCACGAAGAATCCGCCGGCCGGTCGAGCTCGAGCTGAAGGCGAAGAAATAGATGGATGGCCCAAGTCGCGGTCTCAGGTCAGCGATCTGTTTCGCGCTGGTTCTCGTTCTGCCTGCTGCGCAGACGCCGCCGACGCTGCATTCGCGGGACGAGTGGCGTGTGGTTGACAAGGAATGCCGCGACGTCTTGCCTGCGCAGGCAAAGATACGGGCGTGTCTCAACCTGCTGAGCGATCGACGCCTCCCGACTGCTTATCTTGCGTCGATCACCGGCGAAATATCGAGTACCTTCCAAGGCTTGCGGGACTACGGCAACGCCATCAAGTACAAGAAGATCGAAATTGAACGCACCTCGGCGAGGCAACCTTCTTCGTCGGGTGACGCACTTCCTGCCAGTTTCGGCGCGATGTCTCTGCGTTACACGGAGCTCGGGACACTCCAGGCGCTCAATCGCCAAACCAATTTCGGCAGTCAGTCGGATGAAGCACGCCGAGGCGCCACTGAGGAGCAAAACAGCTACAACCTTGCGCTTCAGTACAACCCGATGAACTACAGGGCATATCGATACCGGGCTGAAATTCGCAGCCAATTCTGCGACAGCGCGTCCGCCGCTCAAGACATGGAAGCAGCGGTCAGGTTTGCCGAACAGGCAGGAGAACAGGACGCCGCGCGAGACTACAAGCGCGTCACGCTAGGTGCTTGCGTTCCGGCGTGGCGGCAAGAATAGTCCGAGCCATCAGACTGTCGCCACCCGGCGGCACACGCCGCGCCGCACCGCCCCGACAGTATTCTTACGGACCCCCAACTGGCAGGGAACTTGCGATGTATCCGTGAATAGTTCGGCGCCAGCTGTTCTCGGTGTGCCGAACTCAGACATTCGGAGCACGCAAATGAACATGCATCATCGTTTTGAGACAGCTGGCGGACGTGGCGGACGCGAGTCGACGGTCAGCAAGATGCTGTCCGATCTCATCCTGGCCTGCCAGCAGATCGAAGCCGACATCGCGACCGAAGAAGCGCGCGTGGGAATTTATGACCGATCGGACGCGAGGTATCCGATTTTGGCAAGGTCGCTCAATGAGCGGCACGCCAATCTCAAGGGAACGATTGCCACGCTCGAAAAGCGTGTCGCCGAGAGATCTCAGCACAAGCTGGTGACCGACGCAGCATAGCTCGGTCCTTGACCAGCTTCTTGCGCGCGGGCAGAGCCATCGACGTAATGAAGCTCAGTGCGGCGGTGACGACGTCAGCCGCTGCCGCGGGTGGATGGATCGAGGTTTCGATTCTCGCCGGGCGGGATCGGGCCAAAGCCCGGATAAACGTACCGGTCCGGAGGCACGACCTGTTCACTTGGACGGATGATGAGGTGCTGTCGCGCACGACGGTGATGCGCTGTTGCGGCGCCGGCAACCGAGCTCCACAGCATCACAAGCGGCAACGTCAAGGCCAAGGAAACAGGCAGGCATAGACGCAAGGCAACACGCATCGCGATCACTCCGTTTCACCCAACAGGTGATCACCGAGCGTAGCGCTGTATTCTGCCCTGGCCTCTCACATGCGATCAAAACAGCGAGATCGGCGATCCGTCACTTCGTTATCGCGCACCGATCGCGGCCTTCAGCGGCCGCGGCAAGGCTTGCGCGCAGGCGACACCGAGCAGCGCGAGGCCGCCGCCGATGACGTGGAAGGGCCTGACCGGCTCGCCGAGCATCACGATCGCGGCCGCGGCCGTCAGCACCGGCAAGAGATTCATGAAGATCGCGCAGCGGTTCGGGCCGAGCTGCGCGACGCCGCGGATCCAGAGGAACGGCAGCACGATCGAGGCGAGCGCGCCGGCATAGAAGATCAGCGGCAAAGTCTCGGCGTTGACCTGACGCAGCGGCGCCGGCGTCGCGAGGAAGGCGGGAAACATCACGGCCAGCGCGCACAGCGCTTGCATGTAGGTGGATTGCCATCCAGTGATCGGGAGATTCCAGCGTTTCAGCAGCACGCCGTACAGCGCATAGACGATCGCGGCCAGCAGCATCAGCGCGTCGCCCGCATGCACGCCGCTCTGCAACAGCGACGACAAGTCGCCGCCGCTGACGAGATAGACGAGGCCCGCAAACGACAGCGGTGCGCCGCAGATCATGCCAAGCGTCGGCGGTTCGCCGAGCAGCGCGGCACTGAGGGCGACCGTCAACAGCGGCGTCAGCGCGGTGAAGACAGCCATGTTGGTCGCGGTGGTGGTTTCGGCCGCCAGATACGACAGGCTCTGGAAGAGGCACATCGCAAGGAAGCCGAGGATCGCGAGCGGACCGAGATGCGGCCAGATCGCACGGCGATTGCGCCAGGCGCCGCGCGCCACAAACGGAGACATCAAGAGCACCGCGACCAGCAGGCGATAGAAGGTGATCGCCTGCGGACCGATCGTGTGCGCCGAGAGGCGAGAGACGATGACGTTGCCCGCCCACAGCACGATGGCAACGAAGGGATAGAGAAGTGCGACTTTCTGCTTGAACATGACCCGGCAGCGCGTTGGTGAAGGACACTCCAGCAACTACCTGTCGCCCTAACGTCCGTCTCACGCTAGAGTGAGCCCACCTAGCGAGATTGGGACATGCGAGACGAAGACGTGTTGGACGAGCTGATCACACGGCACCTCGACTATCACGCCACGGCGCGGCCGATGGCGGCGATGGAGATCGACTATCCGAGCGGCGCGTCGACCGGCCTGCACGCGCATCCGCGCGGCCAGCTGCTCTATGCGGTCGAGGGCGTAATGGTCGTGCGCTGCGCTGAAGGCACCTGGGTGGTGCCGCCCAACCGCGCGGTGTGGCTGGTGGCCGATCTCGCGCACGAGGTCCGGATGTGCGGCCCGGTCAAGATCCGCACCGTGTTCGTGGGCGCCGACGCGGCTCCCGATCTGCCGGAGGCCAGCTGCGTGTTCGCGGTCTCGCCGCTGCTGCGCGAATTGTTCGTCGCCGCGATGCGCGTCCCGCTGGACTATGCGCCCGCGACCTCCGACGAGCGCCTGATGCGCGTGCTGCTCGACCAGCTGCGCGAAGTCGATGTGCTGCCGCTGCACCTGCCGATGCCGCGCGACGAAAGGCTCGCGCGGATTTGCGCCGCGCTGGTGGCCCACCCGGACGATGGCTCCACGGCGGAGCAATGGGCGCGCCGGCTGAAGCTGACGTCGAAGACCATCCATCGTCTGTTCGCCAGGGAAACCGGCATGACGTTCGGCGAATGGCGTCAGCAGGCCCGCCTGCTGTTCGCGCTCGAACGCCTCGCGCGCGGCGCCCGCGTGGTCGATGTCGCGCTTGATGCCGGCTATGCCAGCCAGAGCGCCTTCACCGCGATGTTCCGCAAGCATTTTGGCGTGCCGCCCAACGCGTTCTATCGGTAAGCCGTCCACTGCCGCTGAGCTCCCTCTCCCCGTTCTTACGGGGAGAGGGTTGGGGTGAGGGGCTGCATCCGCAAAACAACTTCGAGTTAGACTCGCGGAGATTCCCCCTCACCCGGATCACATTGCGCCTCGCTCCATGCGATCCGACCTCTCCCCGCACACGGCAGGGCTATCGCATATGGGAGGAAATGGATTTGTCCGCACCGTCATGGCCGGGCTTGTCCCGGCCATCCACGTCTTTCTTCGCCTGCAAACAAAGACGTGGATGCCCGGGACAAGCCCGGGCATGACGAGTTTGTGGAGCGACCGAGCTCATATGCGATAGCCCTGCCGCACACGGGGCGAGATGAAGCAGAGTCCGTTGCTCGACCTGACATAATCTCGTCGCGCTTTAGTGCCCCGCCGCCGACTGAGCCTCCGGTCCCAGGATCCATTCCCTGAACGCCGCGATCTTCGGAAGCGACTGCCGGTTGTCGGGACAGACGAGATAGTAGGCGAACTCCTCCAGATGCGCGGTCTCGAGCAGCTGGATCAGTTCTCCGCTCGCGATCTCATGTGCCACCATCGCGGCCGGCAGCAGGCCCGCGCCCTGCCCCGTCAGCACGGCCTTCAGCAGAAGGCCGCTGTCATCGAACGAGGGTCCGCGCGGCGTGCGAACCTCCGCGATGCCGTTGGCCTGAAACCACAGGCTCCACCCCTTGCGATCGGCGTCATGCACCTGCGGCCAGCCCGCGAGTTCGCCCGGAGATGCCGGCCGGCCAAGTCGCTCCACCAGCGACGGCGATGCGACCGCCACCATCTCCACGGTGACGACGCGGTCGCTGCGCAGCCCCGGATAGCGGCCAAGGCCATGGCGCACCGCGACGTCAACGCCGCTGCGCGAGAAATCCACCACTGTGTTGCTGGTGACGATCTGCAGATCGATCTCGGGATGCGCGCCCTGGAACGAGGCCATGCGGGGTACCAACCAGGCCGACGCAAAGAATGGCGTGACGCTCACCGTCAGCGTACCGACATCGACGGATGCCGCGACGCGGCGCGAGGCATCCGCGATCTGGCGAAAGGCGTTGCGGATCGACGGCAGATAGTCGCGGCCGGCGTCGGTGAGATAGATGCCGCGCGGCACCCGCTCGAACAGCTTCACGCCGAGATCGGCTTCGAGCGTCTTGAGCATCTGGCTGACCGCGCCCGGCGTCACGCATAGCTCCTCGGCTGCGAGCTTCACCGAGAGATGGCGGGCGGCGGATTCGAACGCCTTGAGCGCGTTCAGCGGTGGAAGCCTGCTTTCCATGATTTAGATTTTCTAATCTCAATTGCCCAGCAAATCTGGTTTGCCAACTCGGCGTTACGGGCGCCCTATCAGCCTAATCCGATGCTGAAAGCCGCGTCAACGCAGAGAAAGTCGAACCATGGAACTTAGATTTTCTAACCTTCCTTGCCGCTCCCGACGGCTCCGTTTTCTTGATGGAGCAAGCCATGACTGAGGTCGCAAGCAAGCTTGCCATCCGCGAGATCGCTGCAGGCGGCCAGACCGGCCCGCTCGTCGAGCGCATCAACGCGTCGCAAGCCGGCAGCCTGCCCAGCCTCTTGGACTTTCAATGGCTCGAAGCCGGACGTGGCCACATCCGCGGCCGCTTCGAGATTGCCGCAAAACACTTCTCGCCGCACGGGCTGCTGCACGGCGCAAGCATCGTCGCATTGGCCGATACCGCATGCGGGTTCGGGTGCCTCGCGTCGTTGCCGGACGGCGCCATCGGCTTCGCCACCGGGGAGTTGAAGACCAACTTCATCGGCGCCGCGCGCGAAGGCGGCGTGAGCTGCGAGGCCCGCCTCGTTCACGCCGGGCGCACCACCCAGGTGTGGGACGCCGAGATCCGCAGCGAGGCGACAGGCAAGACCATCGCGCTGTTTCGCTGCACGCAGATGCTGCTCTACCCGCCGAGCACGGCCGGTGGTCATGCGGCACAGGGAGAACGATCATGAGGAATGCCGTCATGCACGCCGGTTATCAACGAGCCAGACCGTTCTACGGCTGGTACGTCGTCGCAGCAGCCTTCGTCGTCACATTGATCGGCTTCGGCAGCGCCTACACATTCTCGTCCTTCGTCGAGTCCCTGCAGCGGGAGTTCGGCGCCTCGCGCGGCTCGGTGTCGCTGGTGTTCTCCTTCGCTGGCTTCCTGTATTTCGGCCTGGGGATGATCTCCGGTCCGCTTGCCGATCGCTGGGGCGCACGCAGGCTCGCTGGCCTCGGAATGGCGCTGGTCGGTCTCGGCATGGTGCTGGCGGGACAGGCCCAGACCATCCTCCAGGTCTATGCCGCCTACAGCATCGGGATCGGCGCCGGCGTCGGTTGCGCCTACGTGCCGACCTTGGGCGCCCTGCAGCGCTGGTTCGTCAGGCGGCGCGGTTTTGCGTCGGGCCTCGCCGTCAGCGGGATCGGGGTCGGCACGCTGGTGATGCCGCCGCTCGCGACCTGGCTGATCACAAGCCTCGGCTGGCGCGATGCCTATGTCGTGCTGGGTGTTGTCGCCGCCGTCGCCGGGATCGGTGCATCGCTGCTGATCGCGGACGATCCGCGCCGCTACGGCACCGGACCGGACGGCGATCCGCTCGAGACGGTTTCGGGCGCGCCGCTCCGCCAGGGCGTCTCGATCCGCGCTGCGGTACGGGGCGCGCGCTTCGCCGGGCTCTATGCCGCCTGCCTGATCAGCGCGTTCGGCGTGTTCGTGCCCTTCGTTCACCTCGTGCCGTTTGCGGTCGATCGTCAGGTCGCACCGACGCTTGCCGTGCTGCTGCTCGGGATGATCGGGGTCGGCAGCACAGCCGGCCGTTTCTTCCTCGGCGGCATCGCCGACCGCGTCGGCCGCGATGCATTCCTGGTCGCGATGTATCTCGGCATGGCCGTCTCGCTGGCGATCTGGGCGATCGCCGGCACCTTCTGGTCGCTCACGGCCTTCGCGCTGCTGTTCGGCCTGTTCTATGGCGGCTGGGTCGCGATCCTGCCCGCTGTCGTCACCGACCATTTCGGTGGCCGCAATGTCGGCGGCATCATCGGCATCCTCTACACCAGCGTCGCGGTTGGCACGCTGCTGGGCCCGAGCGCCGCCGGCTTCGCCTACGACATCAGCCACAGCTACTTCATTCCGGTGGCGATCAGTGCGGCCGCCAATCTCGTCGCCGCCCTCATTGCAATGGCGACCATGCGAACGGCCTCGCCGATCGCCTCGGTTGCGCAGCGGTGACGTCCCATGACGGGCGGTGATCCCCCGTGCTACGCTCGGAGATCACCGCCCCATCGTTTCGAGCCTCTGTGATCACTCGCCTCGCCATGACCAATGCCTGGACTTATCGGCGAACCGACAGGGAAGACATCGTCGAGCTGGCATCGTGGCGCGGCGCCGGCTCGCTTGGCCTCAAGCCGCACTTCCATGACGAGAGCCAGATCGTGCTGGTGCTGTCGGGGTCGCGCGCCTTTCGCATCGGCGGCGCGACCGTCACCGTGCCTGCCGGCCATGCCGCGCTGATTCCAGCCGGAATGCTGCATGCGCCGATGACGATGTCGGACGAGGAAACGGTCTGCCTGAACGCCTACGTTCCTGCCGGCCGCGTCTGCTCATCGGTGCGGATCATCCGTTTCGGGCAGCGTTGGCGGAACCTCGACGAGATCTCGCCTGAGCACGTCAGCGAGATCGCCGACGACATCCTGTCGTGCGCGCCGTCCCACCCCGCCGGGTGCACCGATAGGACGAAGCTCGGCATCGCGCTGACCGAGAGCGTCGCGCCGATCGGCGCGATTGCCGCCGGCTTCGGGCGAAGCCGCGAAGGCTTCAGCCGCATGGTCAGCCGCGAGCTCGGCATCCCGCCGCATACCTTCCGCCTGCTGGCCCGCCTCAATCTTGCCCGGCAATTGCTGCGCGCCGGCGCGCCGATTGCGGCAGTCGCGGCCGATGCGGGCTTTTCCGACCAGAGCCACCTCACCCGGCTGTTTCGCCGCACCTTTGGCACGACGCCGGGCGTCTACTGGCGCGGCTGAAGTGACGTCACAGACGTTCCAGACCGATTGGCGCGCCGCCCGCTAGCCTGCTCACCCTAAAGAGGGTGAAGGATGAATACCCAGACAAGTCTTCTGCTGCTGGCGGCCGGGGTCGCCGGCGGCATCATCAATGCACTGGCGGGCGGCGCGACGCTCATCACCTTTCCGGCGATGCTCGCGGCGGGCCTGCCGGCCGTCATCGCCAACGCGTCGAATGCGGTGGCGATCTCGCCGGGCCATTTGATCGCCGCGCTCGCCGATCGCGGCAAGCTGCCGCCGCCGACGCGGCGCACGATCAGCTTCGTCGTGATCGCCACGGCGGGCGGCGCGGTCGGCGCCGGCGGGTTGTTGCAGCTTCCCGAGCGGCTGTTCCTGCTGCCGGTGCCGGCCTTGATCGCATTTGCAACGCTGTTGTTTGGCTTCGCGCCGCAGATCCAGGGATGGACCGTCGGGCGCGAGAAGGCCGCAGCGCTGCCCTCGACCGGCGCGAGCGGTGCTATCCTGGGATTGTCGTGCATCTATGGAGGCTTCTTCGGCGCCGGTCTCGGCGTCATCCTGACCGCGGTGCTGTCGATCACCGAGCCCAACGACATCAGGGCGATCAAGGCGTTGAAGAACCTGCTCGCGACCTGCGTGTCGCTCGCTGCCACATTGATCTTTATCTTGCAGGGGGCGGTGCGGTGGCAGGAGACCCTGGCGATGCTGCTCGGCGCCATGATCGGCGGCTATGCCGGCGGTTTCCTGATCCGGATCCTTCCCGGCCACATCGTCCGGCAGTTCGTCATCGTGGCCGGAGCGGTGATGACGGTGGTCTACGCGGCGCGATACTGGTTCTAGGTGGAGCGAGGGAGCCGAGGCTCCCATCGACATCGGTTGGCTTAGTGCGTCGTCATCCAGGCGCGGGCTTCACGCTGGGCGGCCGCGATCTCGACATCGGACATCTGCTCGGCGACTTCGCGGCGGTGCGCGATCGCGTCAGTACGTCCCTTGAGCGCCGCCAGGTTGAACCATTTGTGCGCCGCGACGAGGTTGACCACGCCGGAGCGACCGCTCGCCCAATACATGCCGCGTTCGAACAGCACGTCCTGGATCACCGTTGCGGCAACCGGGACAGCGCTTTCCTGATCGATGACCCCCTGAAACATTCTCATTCCCCTTTTTGTTGTTGGCCGCCCTCCCCCGAGCGCGGCCCCCGTCCACTGTTAAAACTACCCTGTCATTCCCGGGCTGATCTCTCGATCATGCCCCGCGCCGATCCTTGGGATCACCGCGTGCCGTTTGCCGGCTTGTTGGGATGATCATGGCCCATCAAATTTGAAGAGCGGTTTAAGTATCGCGATGAACGGGATGTAAATCGGCGTCGCCGAGGGCGCATCGAGGAATCGCAGAAGTGCCTGTGCCGCAGGCACTTCCTTGCATTCGTGAACGCCGGTTTACCCTGGTGTTTGGGACAACGATAACCATGGCGGACATTGGCCGCGGCGCCGGCGGGTCCCACCAGGCAATCAGTTTCGAAATTGACGGAGGGGCGGCGCGACCATGGACGAGCCGCGGAGCGGCGTGCGGTCGGGTGCACAAACAAAAGCAACGCGAGGCCGTCAGGCCCAGCGTCGATCCGGAACGGGGATGGATGGGGAAAGTGGCTGCCGGGCGCGGACTGCGCGGGCCGCCGGAACGAGGGGGTCGGCGAACACGTCAGGACCAGATTTCAGCTCGGCATTCTCGCCGGTGAAATTGCGGAACCAAGCGGGCTCCGCACCGAACGAAGAAATCTCTGTTTCTTCTGCCGGACCGGTTTTGGGAAGGTCGCCCTCTCCGAAATTCGATCCAGCCGTTTGACCTGATGTCTCGCCGACACCCTCTTTCGTCAGCCAGAGCCTTGGGGGTGGGATGTGCCTCTCAGCAGTCCGTCCGCTGGCTCTCGCGACGTGCCGGCGTCAAGCCGCCGGCAATCCTCTCGAGGCGAGAGGCTTACTTCTTCTTGGCGACCTTGCGGGTCTTCTTCGCAGTCTTCTTCACTGCGCTCTTCGCCTTCTTCGCCTTCTTCGCCTTCTTTGCCTTCTTAGCCATGTTGCCCTCCAGTATGTGAGATGGCTCTACTTCGCTGCGTGCACTCGGGAATCGATATGCACTACTTCCCGAATACACCAACAGACCGAAAAAAACAGTGTCCCGCTTAAGGAAGTGTTGACGCAGCGGTGGCAACGCGCACAGCGCGCGTCGCCGTTCAAATCGACGATGCAATCGCGCGACGATGCAAGAAGTGCAACAGCCGCCGACATCGGCATTTGTCAACGTTGCAGGAAACGCTTGTATTGCAGGCCTTTCTTGAATTCGCATTCGAGCGATCGACGCGCGACCGTCATTGCGTTGAGTCGCGAGCGACGACGAAAAGCGGCGCGTCGCCGACGCCGAGTCGTAATTTTTGGCAACGAAAAAATTTTCGTGGGTAAGACGGGTTTTGCCTCGTTTGAGGTCATCCGAACCGGATTTGCGAACGAATCGCGGCTTCGGCGATTCGGCGCCGATGGCGCCGGCGCGCCGCGAACGGAGGGTGTGAGGCAGGATCACGCCGCGTTCACGCGCGCGCGACGACGCCGGAGGTGACGGCAAGGAAGCATGCAAGGGAGCATGATCCGGTTGGATCATGCGCCAAGGACAACATCGTTGTCCTGTTGTTCAGATGCCGAGCTTCGACTTCAAGAGGTCGTTGACCGCCTGCGGGTTCGCCTTGCCGCCCGACGACTTCATCACCTGGCCGACGAACCAGCCGACCAGTTGCGGCTTCGCCTTCGCCTGCTCGACCTTGTCGGGATTGGCCGCGATGATGTCGTCGACCACCTTCTCGATCGCGCCGAGGTCGGTGACCTGCTTCATGCCGCGCGCCTCGACGAGCGCGCGCGGATCGCCGCCTTCCTGCCAGACGATCTCGAACAAGTCCTTGGCGATCTTGCCGGAAATCGTTCCCTCGCCGATCAGGTCGACGATCGCGGCGAGTTGCTCCGCCGACACCGGCGAGGCTGCGATCTCGACGCCTTCCTTGTTGAGACGACCGAACAATTCGTTGATCACCCAATTGGCGGCGAGCTTGCCGTCGCGCGCCTTGTCGGCAAGACCCGACAGCACCGTCTCGTAGAACTCCGCGCTCTCGCGCTCGGCGACCAGCACGCTCGCATCATAGGGCGACAGGCCGAAGCCCGTAATAAAACGGGACTTCTTCTCGTCCGGCAGTTCCGGCAGCTGCGCCTTGAGATCGTCGACGAAGGCCTGGCTGAACTCGAGCGGCAACAGATCGGGATCGGGGAAGTACCGGTAGTCGTGCGCCTCTTCCTTGGAGCGCATCGAGCGGGTCTCGCCCTTGTTCGGGTCGAACAGCCGGGTTTCCTGGTCGATCGAGCCGCCGTCCTCGATGATCTCGATCTGACGCCGCGCCTCGTACTCGATTGCCTGGCCGATGAAGTTGACCGAGTTCATGTTCTTGATTTCGCAGCGGGTGCCGAACGCGGTCTCGCCGTAACGGCGCACCGAGACGTTGACGTCGGCACGCAGATTGCCCTTCTCCATGTCGCCGTCGCAGGTGCCGAGGTAGCGCAGGATCGAGCGCAGCTTGGTGACATAGGCCTTGGCCTGCTCGGCGTCGCGGATGTCGGGCTTGGAGACGATCTCCATCAGCGCAACGCCGCAACGGTTGAGGTCGACATAGGACATCGTCGGCGACTGATCGTGCAGCAACTTGCCGGCGTCCTGCTCCAGGTGCAGCCGCTCGATCCCGATCGTGACGCTGCGGCCGCCGTCGAGCTCGAGCGACACCTCGCCCTCGCCCACGATCGGCGACTTGTACTGGCTGATCTGGTAGCCCTGCGGCGAGTCCGGATAGAAATAGTTCTTGCGGTCGAACACCGAGCGCAGGTTGATCTTCGCATTCAGCCCGAGACCGGTGCGCACCGCCTGGCGGACGCATTCCTCATTGATCACGGGCAACATGCCCGGCATCGCGGCATCGACCAGCGAGACATGGGAATTGGGCTCGCCGCCGAACGCGGTCGATGCGCCGGAGAACAGCTTCGCGTTCGAGGTGACCTGGGCATGGATCTCCATGCCGATCACGACCTCCCAATCGCCGGTGGCGCTCTTGATCAGTTTGTGCGGGGCGGCAGATGCGGTCATGGATCTCGGTTTCCGGATAAAAGGATATCTGGGATGGATTGGGCTTCGCGCAACCAATCGCGCCAGTCAAGCCGCCTTCCTGTCCTCTTGCGGCCCGCCGCCGTCGCCTGCGGCGGGATCAGAGCCCGCGCCGGAACTGCTGGTAGGCCTTGCTCGAGCGCAGCGCGTCGGCGCCGCCCGCGATCAGCTGGTCGACCTGCTCCGGCGGCAGCGACAACCGCGTCGGGATGGCATTCAGGATGCCGGCGCGGTCCGGTCCGAGCCGGTCGAAGCCGAGCCGCTCGACATAGATCGCGACGTCACCGCATTTCCAGCCTGCGCTGACGCCGAGCCGGCTGCGCTCCGCCGCCGACAGCCCGCAGCGCCAGCGCTTCAGCTTGCCGGACCAGTCCTCGGCAAGCGTCGTGAAGGCGGCGTAGCTGGAGCGCACGCTGGCATCGATCGCGGTGTCGGCGGCCGCGGACACCAGTTCGACGCCGCTCGGCCCTTCGAGCGTCTGCACGAAGTCGCCGGAGATGCCGCGGCCGGCGTCGACCACCAGGAACAGAATGCGCTTCAGCTTGGCCGCCTGCCGTTCGTTCAGCGGCTCGTAGGGACGCTGCGCGGCGAGCAAGCCGATGCTCAGCCCCGACAGGCCGTAATTGTCGACGAGGCCGCCATCGAGCAGCTTGACGTAGCGCATCGAGCCGTCGCGGTAATGTGCCTGGGCCTCGGCGTAGGCGCGCAGCAACGGCTGTGCGTTCGGATCGTTGCGCACCCGCTCGAGCCAGGCCGGCAGCGGCGCGGCGCAACCGCTAGGATAGGTTTGCAGCACGATCGGGGCGAACGCCAGCGGCACCGCGGCGGATGCCGCCACCGCTTCGGCGACACGATACGATCTGATGTCGCTGCACAAGGCATCGAACGACGTCTTGCCGAACACGAACGGCGTGCGGTTGTAGATATCAGACGCGTTGATCCAGACCCGCGGCCGGCGATCGTCGGCCAATGCGTCGAACCGCGCGCCGTCGAACAAATTCTGATCGAGCCAGTCGGTGAACTGGCTGTCGTTGACGCCGCCGCCGAGCGCGCGCCCGATATTGCCGAGCGAGATCCGGGTCTTCAGTCCCTCCTCGGCGTTGCGCAGCAGGAAGCGCTGGCGAAAATCGTCGAGCGCCGCGCGGCGCTTCAATCCGAAATAGGCGGCGGTGACCGATCCGCCGGAGACGCCGGAGACGAAGTCGACGCGGTCGAGCAGCGTCTTGGTGCCCGCCGCACTCGAACGCGTGTGGTCAAGCTCCTCCAGCACGCCGAAGGAAAACGCCGCCGCGCGGGTCCCGCCGCCGGAGAACGACAGCGCGAGCAGCAGATCATCTTCGTAGGCCGGAATGTCGCGAGCGCTGCTGTTGTCAGCGAGCGCGGCGCCGAGCGGCACATTGCCGGGCAGATTGTAGACGGAGGCGCAGCCGGCAAGGCCCGCCGCCACCACGGCCATCAGCATTGCTGACAGCCATCCCCCTATGCCCGACCCACGCACGAATACTCTCTTTTGCAGCTGGCCCCCGCCCGGTTCCACTAGCCTATCACGGCCAATCTGGGCGGCGGCATGGCGGCCGAAACAGGGTTAATGCTCGCGGTGCCTCCGCACCGGCGTCCTTTAGCCGCGCTGCGCCAGCAGCGCGGCTACGATCCGCTCCCACTCGGCCTCGAGCGTGTCCTTTGCGACCGGCTGGCCGGCCTGGCGATACCAGTAGCCGGCATTGCCGAGATCGCCCTCGACGCGATGCAGATGGGCATGCACCCAGGCCGAATTGGCGTCGCCCTCATCCTGCACGATGCGGTGCGCCTGGTCCCAATCGCCCTTCTTCGCCCACCACAACGCGGCGAGCGGCGGCGACAGCGCCGCATCGGGCGCGGTGTCAGCGAGACTGGCGCGGAAATCCGCCATCGCTCACCACCATCTAGGCGCCGTGAACCGGCCGGCCGCCTGCTCGATCACCTCGCCGAGCGAGAACAGCGTCTCTTCGTCGAACGGACGGCCGATCAACTGCAGGCCGAGCGGCAGACCTTGCGTGTCCTTGCCGGCGGGCACGGCGATGCCCGGCAGGCCCGCCATGTTCACGGTCACCGTGAAGATGTCGTTGAGATACATTTCGACCGGATCGGCGCCGCCCTTCTCGCCGATGCCGAACGCTGCCGACGGCGTCGCCGGCGTCAGGATCGCGTTGACACCCTTGGCGAAGCAGTCCTCGAAATCCTTCTTGATCAGCGTCCGCACCTTTTGCGCACGCAGATAATAGGCATCGTAGTAACCGGCCGACAGCACATAGGTGCCGATCAGCACGCGGCGGCGCACCTCGTCGCCAAAACCATCGGCGCGGGTGTTCTCGTACATCTCGATGATGTTCCTGCCCGGTTCGCGCAGCCCGTAGCGCACGCCGTCGTAGCGCGCGAGGTTCGACGAGGCCTCCGCCGGTGCCACGATGTAATAGGCAGGCAGTGCGTATTTGGTGTGCGGCAGCGACACCTCGACGAGCTCGGCGCCGGCGGCCTTCAGCCACTGCGCGCCCTCGCTCCAGAGCTTTTCGATCTCGGCCGGCATGCCGTCGAGCCGATATTCCCTAGGGATGCCGATCTTCATGCCCTTCACGGACTTGCCGATCGCGGCCTCGTAGTCCGGCACGGCGATGTCGACCGACGTGGTGTCCTTGGGATCGTGCCCCGCCATCGAGCGCATCAGGATCGCCGCATCGCGCGTCGAGCGCGCGATCGGGCCGGCCTGGTCGAGCGAGGATGCAAACGCGACGATGCCCCAGCGCGAGCAGCGGCCATAGGTCGGCTTGATGCCGACGGTTGCGGTGAACGCGGCGGGCTGGCGGATCGAGCCGCCGGTGTCGGTCGCGGTCGCGCCCATGCAGAGAGCAGCCGCCACCGCCGAAGCCGAGCCGCCGGACGAGCCGCCCGGCACCAGCGTGGTGTTGGAGCCCTCGCGCCGCCACGGGTTGGTGACCGGGCCGAAGCACGAGGTCTCGTTCGACGAGCCCATCGCGAATTCGTCATTGTTGAGTTTGCCGAGCAGCACTGCACCGTCGCGCCACAGCTGCGAGGTCACCGTCGACTCGTAGGGCGGAATGAAACTGCCGAGGATATTCGAGCACGCAGTGGTCCTGATGTCGCGGGTCGCGAACAGGTCCTTGATGCCGAGCGGGATGCCGGCGAGCGGTCCGCCCTCGCCTTTTGCAATTTTCGCGTCGGCGGCCTTGGCCATCTCACGGGCGCGGTCGGGCGTCTCGAGCACATAGGCATTGAGCACGCGCGCGGCTTCGATCGCGGCGAGATGTGCGTCGGTCAGCTCAACGGCGGTGAAAGACTTGCTCGCCAGGCCCTCGCGGGCCTCGGCGATCGTCAGCGATGTCAAATCAGTCATTTATTGATCGGGCTGCAGAAGAACGGAGACAGGGTCTTGTCGTTGGCGGGGTCGTCTTGGCGCGCCAGGTTATTTGCCTTGGCATTTTCCTTGGCGCGGGCGGCGTCAAGCGCCTCGAGATGGTCGAGCACGGCGTCCATCGCCGCGTTGGGATCGGCGACCTTCCCCTTGCGCTCCATGGCATCGAGGAAGTCCATATAGGCCTTGTAGGCCTTCTCATCGTCGCACAGCAGACACATTGGACTTTGTCGCTTTTGTTTGACGCGTTTTCTTCACGCGAACCGGTATCCACTTCGCTCGAAAACGCGATGCTTGCGTTACTCGACCACCTTCGGCACCAGGAAGAAGTCGTTCACGGTGTCGGGCGCGTTGCGGACGATGACGTCGGCGATCTCGCCGTCATTGACCACGTCGGCGCGCTTCTTCATCTCCATCGGCGTCACCGAGGTCATCGGCTCGACGCCGTCGACATTCACTTCCGACAGCTGCTCCACAAAGGCCAGCATCGCGTTCAGCTCGCCCTGGAGATGGGGAACTTCGGCGTCGCTGACCGCGATCCGCGCCAGATGCGCGATGCGGCGGACGGTCGTGGCGTCTACGGACATTATATAGGGCCTCGGGGCTGAAAGGTCAGCCTGCCGTATAGCAGAGGCCGGTTTTGCGCCGCAACCGCGCGAATTTGCCCGCCCAACGGGGCTTTGCAGCCCATCCGGCGACCGGGCAAGACACCCTGCCACGGATTCCGGCTGCGAAACGCGCGACGAAACCAGTTCGCGGCCGCCGCGAAGTCGTCCCGAAACATTCACGGCGCCTACTCGACCCCAAACAGAAAAGTTCGGAGCGCGTCATGTCAATGCTCAACGGCAGCCCTCGCCCGGAGGGCTGGGACCCGGCCCTCTGGTCGATCGGCACGGCGCTGGGGGTCGCGATCCTCTACGTGGCCTGCCTGATCTGAACGAGGCCGCGCGTCAGGCCTGAGACAGAGCCGCCATCCGCGCCAGCGCGGCGCCGGCCAGCGCGCGGGTCAACTCGGCCGCCGGCATTTCCTTGCCCATCCGCACCGCCTGCCCGGCCCACAGATTGGTGAAATCGACCTTCCCCTGTTTTTCGGCAGCCGCCTTCAGCGGTCCGAGGGCGGTCGCTGCGTGCGGGAACGCCGGCGCGTCCGGCGAGATCGGCCCGACCTCGCGCATCACACGGTTGGCGACGCCGCGCGCCGGGCGGCCGGTCATCACATTGGTGATGACGGTGGATTCGTCGCTCGCCTGCGCCAGCGCGACGCGGGCCTGCGCCGTCACCTTGGACTCCGGGCAGCGCAGATAGGCCGAGCCGACCTGCACACCGGAGGCACCGAGCGCGAATGCCGCGGCGATCCCGCGCCCGTCGGCGATGCCGCCGGCCGCGACCACCGGCACTTTCACCGCATCCACCACCTGCGGCAGCAGCGAGAACGTCCCGGGCTGCTCGGCGATGTTGTCGGTCAGGAACATGGCGCGATGGCCGCCGGCGTCAGCGCCTTGCGCGATGATGACGTCGGCGCCGTTCTCCTCGAGCCAGATCGCCTCCTTCACCGTCGTCGCCGACGACATCACGGTGGCGCCGGTGGCTTTCACCCGCTGCAACAGATTTGGCTCCGGCAGGCCGAAATGGAAGCTGACGACCTCCGGCTTCAGCTCCTCGACCACGGCGCAGAACGCCGCGTCGAACGGCGCGCGGTTCGCTGCATTGATCGGCGCATTCGGATCGAGACCATGCTCGCGATAGTAGGGCGCCAGCCGTTGCCGCCAGTTCGCCTCGCGCGCCGGATCGGCGTCGACCGCCTTGTGGCAGAAGAAGTTGAGGTTGACCGGCGCAGAGACGCGCTGGCGGATGATGTTGACCTGCTCGCGCGCCTTCTCGGCCGACAGCATCGCACATGGCAGCGAGCCGAGCCCGCCCCCCTGCGCCACCGCAATCACCAGCTCCGCATCCATCACGCCGGCCATCGGCGCCAGCACGATCGGGAATTCGGTCTTGAAACGATCGATCAATCGACGGTCCGGCCACATGGTGTGTCTCACGCTTGTTCAGGTCAAAGAGGAAAGAGAGTTGCGCCGGCCCTGCAACGACTGCTCGGCCTCGGCGACGATGCGGCCGACGATCTCGGCCGCCGGAACGATATCATGGATCAGGCCGACGGACTCGCCGGCAAACACCGCGGCGACATCGAAATTGGCCGCGGCCTTGGCGGCAGCATACTCCACCGCGACCTCGTCGGCGCGCTGCATCAGCTCGATCTCGCGGCCGCTCCAGCGCCGCAGATGATCGTTGGCGAGCGAACGCGCGGTGAACGGCGCCGGCCACATCAGCTTGCGCGACCAGTCGAACACCACGCCGCGCACCGTCTCGCCGCTCCTTGCCGCACAGATCAACTGCTTGGCCTGCTCGGCCGCGTCGGCCTCCACGCTGGCGTAGAAGCGCGTTCCCATCAGCACGCCGGACGCGCCGAGCATCATCATCGCCGCGAGGCCACGCCCGTCCGCGATGCCGCCGGCCGCGACCACAGGCACGCGCCCCGCCGCGAAATCGATGATCGCCGGCACGATGTCGAGCGTGGTGCGCGATGCGCCGTGACCGCCCGCCTCCGTGCCCTGCGCGATCAGGATGTCGGCGCCGCAATCGAGCGCCTGCCGCGCCATCTCCTCGTTCTGCACCTGGCAGATCAGCAGCGCGCCTGCGGCCTTGATCTTCGGCGCGAACGGCGCGGGATCGCCGAATGACAGCATCACCGCGCGCGGCCGCGCATCCAGCGCGATGTCGATCAGCTCGGGCTGCCTGGCGAGACTCCAGGTGATGAAGCCGATGCCGAACGGCTTTGCAAAACCCTTCAGCTTCGCGGTCTCGGTCTCGAGCCGCGTCTTGTCGCCGTAGCCGCCGCCCAGAATGCCGAAGCCGCCGGCGGCGCTGACCGCCTTGACCAGCCCGCTGCCGGCAATCGTGTCCATCGGCGCGAGCAGGATCGGATGCTCTATGTCCAGACGTGCCGTCAATTCGGTGCTGATCGGCATGCGCTTGCTCCCTGTTCTGGACTTGCTGTTCTGGACTTGCAGCCTAAGCGGGCCTAACATTCTCGGATAATGAATACTAGAGAACGCTACCATCTCTAAATCAGAACGGTGGTCCCAGATGGAATTGACCGACCTGCTCACCTTTTCCACGGTCGCCCGGCTCGGCGGCATCACCCGGGCCGCCGACGAGCTGAACACCGTGCAGTCGAACGTCACCCAGCGCATCAAGGCGCTGGAGGCCGAGATCGGCACGCCGCTGTTCGAGCGCCACAGCCGCGGCATGTCGCTGACCGGTGCCGGCCGGCGCCTGTTGCCCTACGCGCAGCGCATGGCGGCGCTGTCGCGCGAAGCCGTGCTCGCCGCGCGCGACGATGGCGAGCCGAAGGGTCCACTGTCGATCGGCTCGATGGAAACCACCGCCGCGGTGCGGCTGCCGACGCTGCTCGCCGAGTTTCATCGCCGCTATCCCGCGGTGCGCCTGACCTTGCGCACCGCGCCGACCGCCGACCTCGTTGCCGCCGTGCTCGACGGCTCGCTCGACGGCGCCTTTGTTGCCGGTCCGATCGAGCATGCCGAACTGTCAGCGACATCAGCCTTCACCGAGGAACTGGTGTTGGTCACCGCGCAGCGCTGGAAATCGCTGGCCGCCTTGCGCGCCGGCACGCCGGAGTCGGGCCCGACCGCGCTGGTGTTCCGCACCGGCTGCACCTACCGGCAGCGTCTCGAACAGGTGTTTACCGAGTTCGGCTGGCCGTCGGCCGTCCGGTTCGAGTTCGGCACGCTCGACGGCATGGTCGGCTGCGTCGCCGCCGACATGGGCGTCACCCTGCTGCCGCGCGCCGTCGTCGAGCGCGACCATGTCCAGCGCGACATCAACATCCACAAGCTCAATCCGCAGCATGCGCATGTCGAGACGCTGTTCATCCAGCGCCGCACCGCGCATCAGTACAGCGCGTTGCAGGGGCTGGCCGCGTGCCTCGGTGGCGACGAGCGGGTGATCGCCGCCTGACCGGCGGGGCAATCACAATTGGGGGATCGGCACGATCAGTGTCTCCAAAAACTCGTCATGCCCGGGCTGATTCTAACCGAGGCAGACATCTGTTGACCGTGGCGATTTGCCGCTCGTTCCCCGACCGGTCTTCACACAAAACAGAACTACTGCAAGTCTCATTGAGGAGAGGATCCGTTGTCTCTGTGGACGAGCGCCTGGAAGGCGACGGGCGCCAGCCGCTCCGCTCGCAGCCGGCTGCGGTGGCGCGCTCTTGTTCGTTGGACCGCTAACTGATGTTTGCCTGCAGATGCCTTTCGACGATGCTTGGGATGTTCGTCGAGGCAATGGGTGAATTCACGAAGACAGCGATTAAAGTATCATTTGGCGCGAAGGTGACCGAACATTGTTGCGTTCGACTCATGCCATCTGACCAGTAACCGCTCTTCATGAAGCAGTCCTGTACGCCGTCCGAGAGCTGCCACTCCTTCGTGTCGTCAAGACCGAAGTTATAGCGAAGAGCTTGATGCGATGCGGACTTGCGAACAATCCCGTCACCGTCCCAATAAGCCGACATGATGTTAAGAATCTCATCGACAGAGAACCACCAGGCGTCGGTACCGGCACCTAACCAGGGGTCGGCCTTCCAGCCTGGCGCTCGAAGTGATGCGGAATAGGCTAGGCTGTCCTCGTCGGCGGGATGGATTTTTGCAGTGACGGAGGCGGGCCTCAGAATATTGCGGCTCACGTATTTGACGTAATCATCAACCGAGAGGGCGTCCCAAAGCGTATCATGTGCATCGGGGTCTTCTGGAACGCCAAACTCAGCATTAGGATCGATCATGCCTGACATGACTGCCATTGCGATCCGAAGACCGATGAAGTTGCCGTTATGATAACTCCACTGACCGAAATTTGCCGGATCGACGCCGCGTTCGACGTACTGTTTAAAATCATAATAAGTATAGCCGTCGTTTAGTCCTCCATATTGGATCTGGCGAAAGCCTGAAGTCATGGTGAGCAGATGGCGGAGGGTGATCTGCCGCGAGGTCGGAGCAACCCGAAAATGGCGTGGCAGAAAGTTTGTTATCGAGGTGTCGACATCGATACCCTTGTCGAGTAGGAGCTTCGTAACCGCCATCGACGTAACAAGCTTGCTGACGCTGGCCACGTGCATTTTGATAGTCGTGTCCCAGTTCTTTGCATCTGAGTCAGGCGAAATCCTTGCTGACCCGCCATTTAGGGTGAAGACAGTTTGTCCGCGGCGACGCACGCGCATAGAGTACCCGGCGACGCCTAAACCGCTCAGAGCCGCGCTCATGTCGGCCTCGAAATTGCTATCGTTGACGGCACGCCGAGTCTTCGGATCGGTGTTAGCTCCGACGATCGGGAAGTCTGGTTCTTTGACGTTTGGCGGAGTGCTGACAATCGTCGCTGTATCGAACGTATCGCGCGCATCTAGATATCGATCGATGCCTTCTGGCGTTAGATGATGCTTAGAGAGAAACTTTGAGGCTTGCGCTGATCGGAAGGTTTTCCTCAATTCAGAGGATTTGCGGTTCTCAATCATTTTCACTCCTGGAAAAATTATGTGCAAGGCTGCGATTGCTTCAGCACATGACTTGAACTCATCGCGATCGCAGATCTGGAGTCAATCGAAAGTCTACTGCCGGCGAGAAATCCGCCTGCTTGAGACGCGGCTCCGATGCGGTAATGAGTGTCGGCTTGATCAGCATGATGCTCTCCGTTCAAAATCAAAAATAAATAGCGCGCCGCGAAAGCCTTACGAATTCACGTCAATGAAACGACCGGCCGAAACGGGTCGATTGCTGCCCCCGGATCATAACTTGACGTAATATCGTAACAGAAATTCACGCGTATCATGTGACCTCCCTCACAAACTGAACCACAATCACAACGGAAGTTTGTCACAACACGAACGTTTTGGGTGTATGCGGCCAAGCCGGTTGATGTGACCGTGACCCGAGCCGGTCGCCGACTTACGCGGGCCGCCCGCTCCCCGCGCTGAGGCGTTTTCGCATGGACGCCACGGCAGTGCCGGGCTTTGCCTCGGCGCGCGGGTGCGTGCTAAGCGCTAGCGTCATGCCCGCCCCCATCCTTCCCCTGATCGAAGCTGCGCCGCACTGGCCCGAGCGCGGCGCGCTTGTTGGCCTCGACCTCGGCACCAAGACCATCGGGGTTGCCGCCTCCGATCCGGACCGGCGGCTGGCGACTGGCGTCGAGACCGTCCAGCGCAAGCAGTTCAAGGTCGACGCGGCACGGCTGCTCGCGATCGCCGCCGAACGCAACGCGGTCGGCTTCGTGCTCGGCCTGCCGATCAACATGGACGGCAGCGAAGGCCCGCGCGCGCAGTCGACCCGGGCGTTTGCGCGCAACCTCGCCGGCCTCACCGCGCTTGCGATCGGGCTGTGGGACGAGCGGCTCTCGACCGCGGCGGTCGAGCGCGAGCTGATCGGGATGGACGTCAGCCGCGCCCGGCGGGCCGAGGTGATCGACGAGCACGCCGCGATCTTCATCCTGCAGGGTGCGCTGGACCGGCTCGCGAAGCTGCGCGGAGAGCGCTGACCATGGCCGTGGTGATCGCGGCGCTGCTGCCGGTGTTCCTCTTGATCGTGCTCGGCTTCGTCCTGAAGCGCACGCTGATGCCGCTCGATACGCAATGGCACGGGCTGGAGCGGCTGACCTATTATGTGCTGTTCCCGGTGCTCTTAGTGCAGACCCTGGTGAAGGCTGACCTGACCACGGTGCCGGTCGCCGGCGTCGGCGGCGCGCTGCTGCTCGCGGCGCTGGTGATGTCGCTGTTCTGTCTCGCGCTGCGCGGCCCGCTGGCGCGCGCCGGCGTCGACGGCCCCGCCTTCACCTCGATCTTCCAGGGCGCGACCCGTTGGCAGACCTATGTCGCGCTGTCGGTGTCGCGCAATCTCTATGGCAGCACAGGCCTTGCCCTGGCTTCGGTCGCGATGGTCGCGATCATCCCGCTGGTCAATGTGTTCAGCGTCGCCGTGCTGGCGAAATATGCCTCGTCCGAGAAGCGTTCGACCGGCGCCATCGTGATGACTGTCGTGCAGAACCCGCTGATCTGGGCCTGCGTCATCGGGCTCGTCATCAATGTCGCGCACATCCCGCTGCCACAGATCTGGTATGACGTCGCCGACGCGCTCGGCGGCTCGTCGCTGGCGATCGGCCTACTCGTCACCGGGGCCGGGCTGCATCTGGAAGGCATCTTTCGCCCCAGCCTCGCTGCCAGCGCGGCATTGGTGCTGAAACTCGTGCTGATGCCGGTCCTGACCGTCGCGCTCGCGGTGTGGTTCGGCGTCACCGGGTCCAACCTCGCCATCGTCGCGGCCTGCGCCGCAGTGCCGACCTCGCCGTCAGCCTATGTGCTGGCGCGCCAGATGGGCGGCGACGCGCCGCTGCTCGCCCAGATCATCACGCTGCAGACGATTCTGGCCGCGGTCACGATGCCGATCGTGATTGCCGCGGTGCGGCTTTAGAAGGCGCACTCGATCGGCCTTGAATAGCGCCGCGCAATCGGTCGCTACCAGACTTCGCGATAGTTCGCGAACTTGCGCAGGGTCTTGTCATAACGGGCCGGAACTATCCAGGGCAACAGGAGCCTGAAGATCGCGTTCGGAAGCGGAGAGCGAAGCCGCACATAGAGGTCGAGCGGATCGAGGTCATGCCGCATCCGGAATTTCGGTTCGTAGCTGAGACCCGTGCTTCGAAGCCACCTGTAACCGTTGGCGATCGCCCAATTCATCATGTCGCGAATGGTGTAGTAATAAAGATGGAGGTCGAGCGCGACAGCATAGTCGAGGCCGACATACTCCCAGAACAGACTGTCGCCTTCGACCATGCAAAGGCTGAAGGCGATCACCTTCCCGCCACGGCGCCAGATGAAGAAGCGGACCTTGTCCTTCATGTCGCTGCCGAGCCGGCGAAGATAGTCGGCTGTCAGTTTCTCGAAACGGAATTTCGAGCGGTCGAAGACCTGCAGGTAGAGCGGATAGATCTCGTCGACGGCATCCCTTGCGTCGTCGGTGACGGTAAGAGCGATGGTTTCACCGTCGGTTGCCTTGAATTTCTTGCGGAGCTGCCAGCGTGCCGATCGCGGCAGCGCATTTTGCATGTAGGCATCGAAGTCGTCGTGCTCGATATTGAGCGCCGTCATCGGCATGCTCGGCGCACGGGCGAAGCCGCGCCGGACGAAGCAATCCAGCACCGGCCGGTAGCGCGCAGGAAATTCCTTCAGGACGATGAGTTGCGCCCCGCACGATCGGGCGAGCGTGACGATTTCGCCGCAAAGAAGCTCCGCGATCTTGCCGGACGGCACCGTGCTTGATCCGGCAAGATGCCCTTCACCGGCGAAGCATCCGACCATCAGGGTTCGCATTTTGAGAAACCCGGGAACGAAGTCTCGGATGCGCGCCAGCAGCGGCTGCCATTGCGCTCCAAGTCCTTCGAGAACGTCCTGGTCGAGAAGAAAAAACGGCTGGACGGCATGGAGACAGCCTGCCCGGTCGATGATTGCGAAGTACCGATACTCAACGCGCTCGCGGAGCGTATCCTCCAGGATTTCGTAGTAGCGGTGATCCTTGCGCAGGTCGGCGAAACTGGCCTCCCAAGCCGGACAACCTGCGATTTCGTCGCGCGTCACGATCTTTACGCGAAAAGGCGCTGTAGCAGCCGCCGCGTCCGCTACGCTTGTAGTATCAGCCAGACTGACTGCGTCTGACGCCAACGCAATGCTCCAGGTGATGAAAAGTCTTTCAATACAGTATCAATGTACCTGATTTGGCCGCGGCCTCCTGTGCCATCCGCGCAACAAGTCATTACTTTCGAAGTCGCGTCTCTTTCGAAGCCCCGTCGGCGCCGAGCGGCGCGCGCCCTCCCGCAATAGACCGGCCCGCCGGTCCAAGCGACGTAGCACCACAACTGGCCCTTGCGCTTCAGCAAGAGCGAAGGCCTGCAACGATTGGGCGCGGCTTGTGTGCCTTCTCCTGATCGCTGCTATTTCCCGGCCGAACCGGCGAACGCCGTATCGAGCACATCCCCGATCGGCTGCCAGCTACGGCCATCGAACTGAAGCAACCGCAATTGCTCGACCGGTCGGAACTGAGCGGTGTTGATCTTGATGCCGGGGAGCAAGGCGGACGCCTGATAATCCCTGAGCGCCGCGGCCTGCTTCATGACATTCTCGCGCGACAGGTCGTTGCCGCATTGCCTGAGCACCTCGACCATCGTTTCGGCGGCGGCATAGCCGTAGACTGCGGCCGCGTCATCCTTGCCGCCGGCTTTGGTGTACTTGTCCAGGAAGCTGTACCAGGCACCCTGCTCCGCTCTCCAGGCCGGATCGCTCGCATCCTTCAGGAACGCGGCGGTGATGACGCCGGTCGCATTCTCCGTGCCGGCCCGCTTGAGCACCGTCTCGATCGATGACGCCATCTGGTTCACGACGAACACCGGCCGCCAGCCGTGATCGGCCGCGGCGCGGATCACCTTGGCGGCATTTTCCGGCACTCCGGCAAACACGAAGACCTCGGCGCCAGATTGCTTCAGGATCGAGACGTGGCCGTCCAGGTGCTGATCGTCGACATCATAGGCGATGTCGACCCTGATGTTGTGGGCGACGTCGCCCAGCCCTTGCACCAGTCCCTTGAACAATTCGCGCCCGAACTGGTCATTCTCCCAAAGCGCCACGATTTTCTTGCCGGGATAGAAAGCCTGGATGTAGTTGGCGTAGATGCGCCCTTCCTCGCGATACGAAGGCTGCCAGCCCATGGTCCACGGATAGGACGCCGGCTCACTGAGTTCGTGATCGCCGGAAGCAACAAAAAGCTGGGGGATCTTGCGTTCGTTGAGATATTTCCGCACCGCCAGATTCCCCGGCGTGCCGAACGAACCGAACATCAACAGCACGTTGTCGGTCTCGACCAGAATGCGCGTGAGATCCATGGCGTTGGAGGGATCCGACAGATCGTCATAGGACATGAAGCGGATCTTGCGGCCATTGATGCCGCCGCGTTCGTTGATCATCTCGAAATAGGCGGCTTCCGCCTTGCCGATCTGGCCGAAAATCTCCAGCGCGCCGCTATACGGCATGACATTGCCGATCCGGATTTCGGTGTCGGTAACGCCCTGGTCGCGCACCTGCTGCGTGATGGCGCCGAGAGACGCCAGCGCGACGACGCCGGCCAGGATTGCTCGGATCAAGATAGCCATGAGAAGAGCTCGCACGACGGCAGCCGCCGCTGCCTGGTTTCAGTCCGGCCCGCGCTCATTCATTGATCCAGATCATAGCACTCGAGGGGGCCGCTGGCATCCTCCAACCTTCCGATGGCTGGCGACGCACCGGCGCTGGTTCCGGATGATGATCACGCCGCAGACGATCCCGGACATCACGATGCCAATCGTGATCGCAGCCGTTGGGCCCTAGACATACGGGCCTGTCACGAAAAAGATGAATGTGTTGAGGGCGGAATGGATCATGACCGTCAGCCAGGTTGAGTTGCTGCGCCAACGGCAATAGCCCAGCGCCAATCCCATCCCGAATATCTCCAACTTCCCATAAACGTCATACTGTGTGTGGGTCATAGCCCAGACGGCGGCGGTCAGAACGATCGCTCCGATCGGACCCAGAAACGACTCCGACCAGCCGCGATACAAGAAGCCACGAATGAGGAACTCTTCCATGATGGGTCCTGCAATGCAGGTACCGATGAGCAGGATCATCAAGCCGTTCGCGCCCTTGACCACGAAGACCGGGTCCACCGCGGCCCCCTAGCCACCAACACTCGAATTGATGACCGATTCAACGAGCAGAATGCCGGCAAAGATTGCAAATGCGCGCATGGCTTCGGCCGGGCTCGGTCAGTTGAGCGCGAGATATTCCTCGAACCCGCGGCGAGCCTTCCGGATCGCGATCCAGAGCACGCCGATCGTCAAGGGGCTCGCGATGGTAAGGCCAGCGCCGTACCATCGCCCCTGGGCGGCGAAATCCCGCAATTGAGCCGGCGACATTCTGGCTACGCCGTCTTGCGCCGCGATGATGATCGTCATGGCCCAACCTCCAACCAGCGTAAAAACGCCGTAAGCGATCAGGATGACGAATGCCGTCTCCACGAAATCCCAGGTCCGCTGCGGCGGTGCCGGTACCGGCGCGTTGGCATTCTCGAAGTTCGACATATGGGATTCTTCTGCAACAACGTTGCAGCGAAGGTAGGCCTAGCTTCAACCTAGCATAGGGAACTCTCAGCCCGCCAGCCACCAGGTCTGGATCGTCGCAGCGAAATTGTTCAGCCCGTGCAGCAGGATGGTCAGCCAGGTCGAGCCGGTGCGGAAGCGCAAATAGCCGAACAGGAGGCCGATCGTCAGCACCTGGCAGAGGAAAAACCAGTCGTACTGCAGGTGCATCACGGTCCAAACGATCGACGACAGCAGGATCGCGCCATAGGGTCCGAGCGCGGATTCCGACCAGCCGCGGTAGAGCCAGCCGCGTGCGAACAGTTCCTCCCAGAGCGGCGCGGCCACGGCGAAGGCGATCACCAGGAGCCACAGTGCACTGTGCTCCTGCGCCGATTTCAGTACGTCGCCCATGAAGCCCGGCGACACCTCGCGGCCGGCGGCGCGGGACACCATGTCCCAGGCCCCCACCAGCACGACGAGCGCGACGACGCCGATGATCACGTTCTTCCACGACGTCCCGCGCAGCCCGAGATAATCGGCGAACGGGATCCGGGTCCTGCGGATCGCAAACCACAGCACCAGCAACACCATCGGCAGGCCGGCGAGGACCGAGAGCGAGATCGTCAGGCCGTCGGCGACCACATGGGTGATGCCGGCCGACGACACCTCCCCGCCCTGCGCGACGATGCGCCAGACGATGACCGTGACCTGGCCGACGAACATCGCGGCGAAGATCAACAGGCCCCACAGCGCGGTGCCCCAGAATTTCCAGACCCGCGGGGGGAGCGGCGGCGGTTCGATCGCGGCAGTCGCGTCTTGCGGCGTGAGAGAATCCATCAGCGAACCTCGGCTCTATCAATTCGTCATGGCCGGGCTTGTCCCGGCCATCCACGTCTTTCCTTGCCCTGTCGAAGCAAAGACGTGGATGCCCGGCACAAGGCCGGGCATGACGGTGGTCAATGTGGTCATGGCAGCGCCCGCGCCAGCAGCGCGCGCTGATCGGCATCGGATAAGTCCACCGCGCCGTACATGCCGGCGTGGCGTTCGGCAAGCCGTGTCGCCGCGAACAACTCGGCGTTTTCCGGCGAGACCTGGTTGAGCGCCGCGGTTGCCGCCAGGAGCGCCAGCTGCTCGACCGCAAGTCGCGCGACGCGCTCGCTGTCCGGCCGGCGGAACGACTGCCCGATCGAGGCAACGGCCTCGGCGGCGCCCGGCAGGCCCTTGGTCTCCTCGGCGAGCGCGCGCAGCACCGCGAGTGCGGCGTCAGCCTCGCGGCCGAGCGCGCGCAGCACGTCGAGGCACATCACGTTGCCGGACCCCTCCCAGATCGCGTTGACCGGCGACTCCCGGTAATGGCGCGCCAAAATGCCTTCCTCGACATAGCCATTGCCGCCGAGGCACTCCATCGCCTCATAGAGGAAGCCGGGCGCGCTCTTGCAGGTCCAGTATTTGATCGCCGGCGTCAGCAGCCGCATATAGGCGGCCTCGCCCGCATCGGCCGGCGCGCGATCGAAGGCACGGCAGAGCCGCATCACCAGCGCGACGGACGCCTCGACATGCAGCGCCATGTCCGACAGCACCGCCTGCATCAGCGGCTGGTCGGCGAGATGCTTCTGGAACACGCTGCGGTGCCGCGCGTGATTGAGCGCATGCGCCAGTCCCGAGCGCATCAGCCCGGCGGATGCGATCGCACAATCCTGCCGCGTCAGCTGCACCATCTGGATGATGGTGCGGATGCCCTTGCCCTCCTCGCCGATCAGCTCGGCATAAGCGCCGTGGAATTCGACCTCCGACGAGGCATTGGAGCGATTGCCGAGCTTGTCCTTCAGGCGCTGGAAGCGGATCGCGTTGACCATGCCGTCGGGCGCAAAGCGCGGCATGAAGAAGCAGCTCAGCCCATTCATGGTCTGCGCCAGCACCAGAAAGGCGTCGCACATCGGCGCCGACATGAACCATTTGTGCCCGGTGATGCGCCAGGCCTCGACGTCGCGCGCGGCGCGCGTCATGTTGGCGCGCACATCCGTGCCGCCCTGCTTTTCCGTCATGCCCATGCCGAGGGTCATGCCGCGCTTGGTCCACCACGGCGCGAAGGTGGGATCGTAGGCGCGCGTTCCGATCACCGGCATCGTCTTCGCCAGAATGTCCGGCTGCGAGGCCAGCGCCGCGACCGAGGCGCGCGTCATCGTTATCGGGCAGAGATGGCCGGTCTCGACCTGCGCGGCGATGTAGAACCTTGCCGCGCGCACCACCTCGGCCGCCCCGCCGGCCGGCCTGCCGTCGGCGCTCCAGGTCGAATTGTGCACGCCGGCATGCGCGGAGTGCGCCATCAGCTCGTGATAGGCCGGGTGAAACTCGACCTCGTCGCGGCGATTGCCCCTGGCATCGAACAGCCGCAGTTTCGGCGTGTTCTCGTTGGCAACGCGGCCGCGCTCCGCCATGGCGGCGGATCCCCAATGCTTGCCGAAATCCGACAGCTCAGCCGTTGCCGCCGCCCCGCCATTGGCGGCAACCGCCGCGGCGAGCGGCGCATCCACCGTGAACAGGTCGATATTTTCGAACGGCGGCGACTGGTTGAAGACGTCGTGGGTGGCAAACGGAGCCTGCGTCATGGTCTCCTCGGCAACTGGTCTGCACGCATGCGGCCTGGACAACCGGCCTCTTCCGGCCGGGATCACGGGCCAGCCGCGGCGCAATGGAATCGGAGGATCATAAGCCTGCGAGCCGACGCGGGGCAGCGAAAAGTACACGTCCGCTGGATGCTTCCATGCTTTAGATGCTTGCGCGCTTGGGCGCATGGCGGCCGAGCCAGCGGTCGACCCAGTCATTGACGCGGGTCCGGTTCGCCTCCTTCCTGGAAGCCTGGACAGGAAAAATGTCGCCGCTGCTCAATTGCCGGTTATCGGGATAGGCCGCCAACTGCAGGTTGGACTCATGCGCGGCGCCGTCCACCGGCGAGATGTAGGCAAACCGGATCTCGATCTTGTGCTTGATGTCGGCGCCCTGCCACTTCGGATGATGGCGTGCCAGCAGCTCGGTAAGCTCGCACGGCAACAGATCGGAGGTCGAGCTTCGCGACCCCTCGGTCTTCTCCATGTAGCATTGTTCCTTGACGCTGCTGACGCGCGCATCGATCGGCCGGAAGTTCAACCGCTTGTCGAGCTCGCTATAGACATAGAAGCTCGCGACGGTGACAGCGATCATAGCGTAGAGGCCAAGGCGCATGGTTGTGCTTCCGTCGTGTCGAACAGCGGCGGTCAGATCGAACGCGTCTTGTCCGCCTTGGTCTTGGAGGCAAGGACGGGAAACACGTCCCCGGCGCGCAGCGGCTTGCCGTTGGGGAAGTAGGACATCTGCAGGCTCGACTGGTGGGTGGCCCCGTCGACCGGCGAGACATAGACGACCTTCACCTCGATCTTGTGCTTCACGTCATAGCCCTGCCACTTCGGGTGCTCCTTGCGCAGCAGTTCCGCAATCTCGCAGCGGGTCAGATCGGAGGTCGATGTCGTCTTGGTGATGACCCCGCGCTCGACCTTTTCCAGATAGCATTGCTCGCTGACGCCGCTGATGCGGGCATCGACGCGCCGATAATTCGCGCTCTTGTCGTGTCGATCGTAAATCAAGACGCCGGCGACGCCGACGACAACAATTGCAATGGCTGCGAAACGCATGCTGCATGCTCCCGTGTTGCCCGCACTTCATACGGCCACAATTAAGGAGTGTTGAAAGCGCGCTCGGCTACTTTTGCGATGGCAAGCGTCGTCTTGCGAAAATGCTTCGGATTTGAGGAAAATCCTGCCCTAGAGTTTCGGTTCTGATTGAAACAGAATCGAAGCTCCAGTCTCTTGTTCTGAGGCGTTTTCTTCACGCGAACCGGCGTCCACTTCTCGAAAACGCTACCGCGCCCGGACGATCGGGAAGTCGTAGGCCGGCCCGCCTGCCCGCGGCAGCGAAAAGTGCCACCATTCCTTGGCATAGTTCGCGAACCCTTGCCGGGCCATCGCCGCGACCAGCATGGCGCGCCAGCGCTTCTGCGCAGGCGTGATCGAGCCCGTCGCGGTGTGGGCCTTCAGGTCGGAACAATCGTAACCGGTGCCCATGTCGACGCTGCCCTCCGGAGCGCGCGCGGCGGCCGGCGCGGTGCAGTCGGCATAGTCCCTGGACGGATCGAACTTGTGCGAATTGTCGGCACCAAGATCGACCAACGTGAGATCGACCGCGGCCCCTGTCGAATGCCCCGAATGGGTGGCGATGTAGCCGAGGCGGAACAGATCCGCCTTCGAAAAGGCCGGGTTGTAGCGCCGCTCGGCGGCGGTCTCGGTGCCGTTCTTCGACCACGCCACCATGTCGGCGACAGCGCGGGCCGGCCGGTAGCAATCGAACATCTTCAGCGACAGTCTTTGCCGGGCCAGTTTCTGTTGCACGGCCTTGAGCCTGAGCCCGACCTCCCGCTTCACCACGCATTCCGCCGCGCCATAGCCCGCGAGCGGCCGACCCATGAAATTGTTCGCGCCGGCGTAGCGGATGTCCTGGATGATGGTCGGATCGATGTCGCGGAGGAACGCGAAGTCGCCGGGCAAGTTCTGAGCGAAGGCAGGCGAGATCGCCCCCGGGATCAACGCGATGGTCATCCATGCGATCACGACAATTTTCACGAGGTCTCGCTCCGCCGTCACGGCCGGGTATAGCCCCAGGAGGACGGCGTCGCTGCCGCTCCGCCTATGCCCGGCCATCCACGTCTTGTTCCGGAAACCCCCGCAAAAGCAAGGCGCGGATGTCCCGCGGCGAGCCCCGGCAGCACCGCCGGGAAGGCGGCGACATCTTACTCGGGGAAAACTCCCGCGAGCCCTCTTCGCGCTTGCCCCACCGGCCATCCGCGCCTATAGCTCTCGCTTTAATGACCCCATCATTGAAATCGACTTTTGTCCTCGGTCACCGGCATCTGCTGGGCATCGAGGGCCTTTCCGCTGACGACATCACGGGCCTGCTCGACCTCTCCGAGGAGTATGTCGAGCTCAACCGCCAGGTCGACAAGAAGCGCGCCAGCCTGCGCGGCCGTACCCAGGTCAATCTGTTCTTCGAGGCCTCGACCCGGACCCAGTCCTCGTTCGAGATCGCCGGAAAACGCCTGGGCGCCGACGTCATGAACATGTCGGTGTCATCGATGTCGACCCGCAAGGGCGAGACCCTGATGGACACCGCGGTGACACTGAACGCGATGCACCCGGACATTCTCGTGGTACGCCACCACGCCTCCGGCGCGGTCGAGCTTCTGGCGCGCAAGGTTGACGGTTCCGTGATCAACGCCGGCGACGGCAGCCACGAGCACCCGACCCAGGCGCTGCTCGACGCCCTGACGATCCGCCGCAACAAGGGCCGGCTCGAGGGGCTGACGATCGCGATCTGCGGCGACGTGCTGCATTCGCGCGTGGCGCGCTCCAACATCTTCCTGCTCAACACCATGGGCGCGCGCGTCCGCGTGGTGGCCCCCTCCACGCTGCTGCCGCCCGGCATCGAGCGGATGGGCGTCGAGGTCGCGCGCGACATGCGCGAGGGGCTGAACGGCGCCGACATCGTGATGATGCTGCGGCTGCAGCGCGAGCGCATGAACGGCTCCTTCGTGCCGTCGTCGGGCGAGTATTTCCACTATTTCGGCCTCGACCAGAAGAAGCTCGGCTATGCCAAGCCGGATGCGCTGGTGATGCATCCCGGCCCGATGAACCGCGGTGTCGAGATCGACACCTTCGTCGCCGACGGCGCGCAGTCGCTGATCCGTGAACAAGTTGAAATGGGTGTGGCAGTGCGTATGGCGGTGCTGGAAGCGCTCGCCCGCAACCTGCCAAACGCGTGAGACCGATGCTGACCGACCGCCGCCCCATCCTGCTCGCCAACGCCCGCGTCATCGATCCGTCGCGCGATTTCGACGGTCCGGGCGACGTCCTGATCGCCGATGGCGTCATCCGTGACGCCAAGCGCGGCATCGGCGCCGCCGGCGTCCCCGAAGGCACCGACATCGTCAATTGCGCCGGCAAGATCGTGGCCCCCGGCCTGATCGACATGCGCGCCTTTGTCGGCGAGCCCGGCGCCAGCCATCGCGAGACTTTCGCCTCCGCCAGCCAGGCCGCCGCGGCCGGCGGCATCACCACCATCATCTGCCAGCCCGACACCTCGCCGGTGATCGACAATTCGGCGACGGTCGACTTCGTGCTCCGCCGCGCCCGCGACACCGCGATCGTCAACATCCATCCGATGGCGGCGCTGACCAAGGGCATGCAGGGCCAGGAGATGACCGAGATCGGCCTGCTCAAGGCCGCCGGCGCCGTCGCCTTCACCGACGGCGACCGCAGCGTCACCAACGCCCAGGTGATGCGGCGCGCGCTGACCTATGCCCGCGATTTCGACGCGCTGATCGTGCATCACACCGAGGATCCGAATCTGGTGGGCGAAGGCGTGATGAACGAGGGCGAATTCGCCACGAGGCTCGGTCTCGCAGGGATTCCCACCGCGGCCGAGTCGATCATGCTCGAGCGCGACATGCGCCTCGCGGGCCTGACCGGCGGGCGCTATCACGCGGCGTCGCTGACCTCGATCGAGTCGCTGGAGATCCTCAAGCGCGCCCGCGACGCCGGCCACAATGTCTCGGCCTCGGTCTCGATCAACCACGTGACGCTGAACGAGAACGACATCGGCCCCTACCGCACCTTCCTCAAGCTGGCCCCGCCGCTGCGCACCGAGGAGGACCGCAAGGCGCTGGTCGCGGCGCTGGCCTCCGGGCTGATCGACGTCGTGATGAGCGACCACAATCCGCAGGACGTCGAGGTCAAGCGGCTGCCGTTCGCGGAAGCGGCGAGCGGCGCAGTCGGTCTGCAGACCATGCTGCCGGCGGCGCTGCGGCTGATCCACAATGGCGAGATGGACTTCAAGACGCTGATCCGGGCGATGTCGACACGGCCGGCGGAGCTGCTCGGCCTGCCCGGCGGCACGCTGCGCGCGGGCGCGCCGGCCGACGTCATCGTGATCGACGCCGACACGCCCTGGGTCCTCGACCGCGACGATCTCAAATCACTGTGCAAGAACACGCCGTTCGACGATGCCCGCTTCTCGGGTCGCGTGACGCGGACGATCGTCGGCGGACGGACCGTGTACGAACACGTCTGAAACTGGGGTGGAACTCAGCGCGACGCGAGTTGCGACATCGCTTCCATCGTTGTGCCAACGACGATGGCCGCGACGTAAACGACAAAGAAAAACTGCTCCAGCCGCCTGCGAACAGAAGCCATGATAAGCTCCCTCATTACCAAGGCCATGGTGCGGATTTATGGTTAATATTTCATTGACGGCACTGCCCGGTGCGGGCGGGACCGCTCCAGGGAACCACCGCGATGTCTGCTGATGGGCTGCTGCCGCTCGCCTTCCTGATCGGCTACCTGCTGGGCTCGATCCCGTTCGGCATGGTGCTGACCAGGATGGCCGGCACGCAGGATCTGCGCACGGTCGGCTCGGGCAATATCGGCGCCACCAATGTGCTGCGCACCGGCCGCAAGGGCCTCGCCGCGGCGACGCTGCTCGGCGACATGCTGAAGGGGACCGTCGCCGTCGTCATCGCCGGCACCATCGACGGCCCGAACGCGGCGATGCTGGCGGCGCTGGGGGCTTTCCTCGGCCACCTCTTTCCGGTCTGGCTCAAGTTTCGCGGCGGCAAGGGTGTCGCGACCTATCTCGGCGTGCTGCTCGGCCTGTTCTGGCCGGCGGCGCTGATCTTTGCCGTGATCTGGCTCGGCACCGCCTACACCACGCGCTACTCGTCGCTGTCGGCGCTGATCGCCGCGTTCGTGACGCCGCTGTTCCTGTGGTGGTTCGGCCACAACGCGCTCGCCTCGCTGTTCGCCGTGCTGACGCTGCTGCTGTTCTACATGCACCGCGAGAACATCCAGCGCCTGCAGGCCGGTACCGAAGGCAAGATCGGCGAGAGGAAGTGACGTATGTCGGGGCATCGCGCAGCGATGAACCTCAGGTGCGCAATTGCGCACCGGGGAATCCAGAGGTTGTGGCGCGAGATTCCGGGTTCGATGCGGCGCATCGCCCCGGAATGACTAGGCCTACCGCTTCAGCGCGTCCTCGACAAAGCTCGCGGCCGCCAGCGCCTTCGCGTCGTCGCCAAACCCCGCGATCACGGTGACGCCGACCGGCAATCCGCCCTCGGCGGTCAGTGTCGGCACGTTGACGCAGGGCACGCCCATCAAGGTCCAGAGCCGGTTGTAACGGGGATCGCCGGTCGACGCCAAACCCTCGGGTGCCGCGCCCGGTGCCGACAGCGTCAGCAGCACGTCGACCTCGGTGAGGATCGTGGCCAGCGCCAGCCGTGCGCGCAGCGTGACGTCCATTGCAGCGTCGTACTCCGCCGGCGTGCCGCCCTTGCTCTCGTCGAGCCGGCCGCGCAGCAGCGGCGGCATCGCATCGTAGTTCTGACCGTATTCCCAGGCGAACGACTGATGCGCCTCGAACTCCTGCACCACCGGATGGATCCGCCAGGCTTCCGCGATGACCTCGGGCATCGCGAGCTCGCGCACGGTCGCACCCGCCTGCTCCGCCGCGCGCGCCGCCTTCTGCAACGCCTCCGCGCCGGAAGGTTCAGGCGAATCGGCGAAGGCCTGCGTCACCACGCCGATGCGCGGCGCGGCGAGCTGCGACGGCACCACCAGCTCAGGTCGCTTCGTCATCGCAGCGAGCCCCAGCGCGACGTCGCGCACGCCGGCGCCGAACAGTCCCACCGTATCGAGCGTCCAGGAGAAGCATTTCACGCCGACGGTCGGCAGCAGCCGGTAGCTCGGCTTGATCGCGGCGACGCCGCAGAACGAGGCCGGCCGGATCACCGAGCCGCCGGTCTGCGTGCCGAGCGCCAGCGGGATCATCCCGGCCGCGACCGCTGCGGCCGAGCCCGACGACGAGCCGCCCGGCGTGTGCGCGTGATTGTGCGGATTGAGCGTTGCGGTCGGATCGTTCGCCGCGAATGCCGTCGTGGTGGTCTTGCCGATGATGGTGGCGCCGGCCTGCTTCAGTGCCATTACGACGGGCGCGTCGGCGCGCGGCTGATGCCCGCGATAGATCGCGGCGCCCATCTCGGTCGGGAGGCCGGCGGTATCGATGATGTCCTTGATGCCGACCGCAATCCCGCGCAACGGCCCGGCTTGTTGCGCACGCGCCGTCTCGTCGAGGCGGACGAAGGCGCCGATGGTCTTGTCCTGCGCCGCGATGGCGTCCCGCGTCTGCGTGATGGCGGCATCGGTGGACAATTCGCCGGAGGCGATGCGGCGTTGGAGATCGGCAAGCGAAATCATCGGCGGACGTCCTGTTTCTTGATGGTTCTTGACGGTTTTTGGCGGCTTCTTGCCAAGCGCTTTTAGCGCGTCGCGCGCGGCTGCGCCAATGTCGCAGTTGATCACAATCTCAGGTTGGGCGAAGCTGCGCCCCGCATGCATGACCGCTCGCCCAGCCCTACAAAACTGACCGACACCGAACGGCTCAACCGCCTGCGGCTGATCCGCTCCGACAATGTCGGCCCGCGCGGTATTATGGCGCAAACGCCACAAGGGCACGCGCCGAATACCGTCCATTTGAAAGGAATGGACGATGCGCGTGGAGTTAAGGTCTGCCCGGTGGGCGAGAACAGTCATCGTCTGCTGCATTGTGACGACGGTATGGGTCGAAGCTAATTGCAAATCCGCCGCCAGTGGGGTTTCCGGTAATGTTTACGTGGAAGCAAAATTCCAAACGATGTCGATCCGTTCCCACGAAAACATCGTTGTAATCGACCCATCCCCATACGAAGAGCTGCCACTCGCCGCGACCGACTTCATCGATAATATGGGGTTGGACATTGACTCCGCTAACGACATCGTGATCCGGCCCAATCAAGAGCGTTGCGATCCTTCCCGGGTCGAGGTCTGGAAAATCAAAATCGGGTGGGATGTCGGCCTCAAAGGTTTTGGCGCTGATATTACCTCTCGCGTGTCTGGTCGGAGTATTCCCCGTATTTTGAAGCCGAACCTTGAAAGTGTAATCGTTGTGGGGATTGGCGGGTACACCAATGTCAATTCGTTGGACATTGACATACGCCCGCAACTGCCTTTTGGAAGTTTCCTCCGCGCCCTGCCACAACTTGATGGTAGCCCAAACGAGCCATGCAGTCGCGAAGACCAACAAGAAGGTGAAGCCGCCGACAACGAACCCTTCATTGTGGTTCATGAACTGTCTAGCCGCCGTAGGGAAGCCGGCGACACCACAAACGAATGGCTCGCTTATGGCTTTATGGCCGTGCTGGGCATCCCCATCGTTGGCCTTATTGCTAGGCGCAGCGTGACCATCGGCTGGTGCGGACTTAGCTTTGTACTCCTGTTGATAGGAGCAATTAGCAGCTTGGTAGGCTAATAGGACTTCCCAGAGGGATATGAATGCGACCCCCGCCAGAAAGGCCAACACGACCTCTGGCCGCCTGAACCACGACATTTGAAAATCACCAAATCGAAATTATCCCGCATACTACCTATTGGAGTCCTTGGGCTGCAATACACCCAAGAGCTAATACCGCGCCGCAACCTAACGAATTCGTGACCTAACGAAAACGATAGATTTATTGACTGAAAGCCAAACCTATCATATTCGTTACCTATCGTATTCGTTAGGTAACGGCTGTGTCCCAACACTTCCTCCTCAGCAAAGCGGCAAAGAGCCTGAGCCTAGCTCAGGTCTTCCGCATGACTGACGCGGAAGCCGAGACGGCCTTCAAGGCTATCCGTTGGGCTTCTACCGATGGCGCTCCTGTGTGCCCGTCCTGCGGCTCCGTAGAGGCTTACGAAGCACGCCGCCCGAACGGCTCCCTGCGCTTTCGCTGCAAGGGCTGTAAGAAGGACTTCACCATTACCAGCGGCACGCTGTTTGCCAGCCATAAGCTGCCCCTGCGCGGCTATCTGGCGGCCATTGCCGTGTTCTGCAACGAGGTGAAGGGCAAGTCCGCGCTGGCGCTCAGCCGCGACCTGGGGCTGTCCTACAAGTCTGCCTTTGTCCTCCTACACAAGCTGCGCGAGGCAATGGCGGATGAATTGAAGGGCCGCGTCATCGGTGGCGAAGGCAAAACGGCTGAGGTGGATGGCGGCTATTTTGGCGGTTACGTAAAGCCAGCAAACCAGAAAGAATATCGCCGCGACCGTCGATATGCCCGCAATCAGAATGGGAAACGGAAGGTCGTCGTCGTCGTCCGTGAGCGCGGCGGCAATTCTGTGCCAGCAGTGTTTGGCTCTGAAAGCCAAGCCGCCGCTTTCATTCGCGCCCGCATTGCGAAGGGGACTGTCGTTCATGCCGACGAAGCCGCTTCTTGGGATGGATTACACGAACGTTTTGAAATGAAACGAATCAACCACCAAGAAGCTTACTCCTTGGATGGTGCCTGCACTAATCAGGCTGAGGAATATTTCAGCCGTTTGCGTCGTGCTGAGATCGGTATCCACCATCATATCGCTGGCGCGTACCTGCTTCGCTACGCACAGGAGTCCTCATGGCGTGAGGACAACCGCCGGGTTTCGAATGGGGATCAGGTGAACCGCATTGCGGCGCTTGCTTTGAAGCGCGGCAAGTCGGTAGACTTTACCGGCTATTGGCAGCGCCATCACGCATAGCGGGACGGCCGGATCACTTGGCGTGGTGCTGCCTATATTTCTCGCGAAATTCCCGTCGGGTGGTGACGGCGTATAGCCAACCGCCAGCAGCCAGCAAAACCGGCAATCCGTATAGCGCGAAGTACTGGTAAAACGTCGTCATTCTTCCAGTCCGTCTAGCACATATAAGGCCGCGTGGTGGAGCACCAATGCCGCACCTAGATAAATAACACAGGCTAAGAAAAGTTTCGAGTCGGCTGGAACTGAGGGTGAGCCGCCGAAAAAAGCCCCTGCGAGGGGAGCTAGAACACCAATTGTAGTGCAAGCCGTCGAAATCCGATCAAGCGCCGCCGCCCGCAGCTTGATCCGCTCACGCTCAGAATCCGTCACTTAAAGAAGCCCCCCCCAAATGCTGAAGGGCATACAATCGCACCGGGAGGGCTAGATCAACCGCCACCGTGCCGGGCTGGCCTCGCCGGCCCGCTGCACGCCTTTCCCTTCATGGTTTTTGAGGCTGTGCTGGATACCAAGCGCGATGCCTTGCACGTCGTCGCCGGTAGCGTTCTGCACGCCATGGGCGGCAAGAACCGCCTTCGCCAGCTCCGTGGTGGTCATCGGTTCCGTGGCCGTCCTGAGCACGTCCAGCGCCCGCCTGTAGAGGGTGCCGCGCTTGAACCACGGGTTGGGCTTCCGCCGCTTTACCGCGATCCGCCCCAGGTTGTAGCCGGGGTCCAGCATCTTGATGACTGCCTCGACGTGCCGCATCTGCTCAGCCAAGGCGTCGTGCTGTTGCCGGTTGGCGAGTATCTGGCCCCCTAGCTCCATATGGAGCCGTTCAAGGGTGTTGATAGCCGGTCGGGTGTGAGGGTCTTTCGTCGGTCTGCCGCGCATTGCCGCATCCTATCGAATATGATAGCTAACGGATATGAAGGGTTTGACCGGAAGTCAAGGCCGGTCTATCATATTTGTTAGCTCACGGAATCGATAGGAGATGCCATGGTCCTACCCAAGGCGGAAGAGGAATGGGGCCAGCGCGCCAGTGCCTTCCTCAAGGCGGAAATGAAGAAAGCCGACGTGACCTACGCGGACTTGGTCAAGCGGCTGAAGAAACATGGCCTCAAGGATGAGACGGAGGCCGGGATCACGATGAAGCTCAAGCGAGGATCGTTTACAGCGATCTTCTTTCTTGCGTGCGTTGCAGCGCTAGAGCTTGAACAAGTCGTTCTGGAGGAAATTTAACGGACTGCTTGAAGCCAAAGGTGACCGCACATGGCCCGCTTTCGAACCTTTGTACTGCTCGCGCTGGCGTTGCTTCCGGCTATTCTGTTGTTG
Source organism: Bradyrhizobium australafricanum (assembly GCF_020329495.1). NCBI lineage: Bacteria > Pseudomonadati > Pseudomonadota > Alphaproteobacteria > Hyphomicrobiales > Nitrobacteraceae > Bradyrhizobium > Bradyrhizobium australafricanum. The sequence continues at coordinate 169,976 of NZ_JAGKJL010000011.1, forward strand.
TTAATCTCGGTAATGCCGTGGACTTACCGCTCCTCGCCGCCAGAACATCAGACGATAGAATTGGCGATCGCCGCCGGCACAATTGCTTTGGTCCTAGCAAGCGGCGCTTCAACTATATGGCTGGCTTGGCGCAGACGATAAAAGGCCTTGTGGCGTTTGCGCCATAATACCGGGCCCGCGCACCTTTGCATCGCTGCTCCGCCATTTTGGCGATGCGGCGCAGGCGCTGGAGCGCCTGCCCGATCTGGCGCGCCGCGGCGGCGCCTCGGGCCCCGGACGGATCTGCAGCGAGGCCGATGCCGCCGCAGAGCTCGCAGCCTGCCGCAAATTCGGCATCGATCTCGTCGCACCGGAGGAAGCGCATTATCCGGCGCGGCTTGCCACCATCGACGACGCGCCGCCGCTGCTTGGTGTGCGCGGCGCGCGCGAGGCCCTGATGCGGCCGATGATCGCGATCGTCGGCTCCCGCAATGCCTCCGGCGCCGGGCTGAAATTTGCAGGCCAGCTTGCGCGCGATCTCGGCGATGCCGGCTTTGTCGTGATCTCGGGCCTCGCCCGCGGCATCGATCAGGCGGCGCATCGCGCCACCGTTGCAAGCGGCACGGTCGCCGTGCTGGCCGGCGGCCACGACCGCATCTACCCGCCAGAGCATGAGGATCTGCTGGCCGCCCTGCTCGAGCACGGCGCGGCGATCTCGGAGATGCCGCTCGGCCACGTGCCGCGGGCGCGCGACTTCCCCCGCCGCAACCGGCTGATCTCGGGCGCATCGCTCGGTGTCGTGATCGTCGAAGCCGCGCACCGCTCGGGCTCGCTGATCACGGCGCGGATGGCGGCCGAACAGGGCCGCGAGGTGTTCGCGGTGCCGGGCTCGCCGATCGATCCCCGCGCCGCCGGCGCCAACGATTTGATCAAGCAAGGCGCCACCTTGGTCACCGAAGCCGCCGACGTCATCAGCGCGGTGACGCCGATCATGGAGCGGCCGGTGATGCTTGGCGCGCGCGAGGACGACGAGCCGCTGGACTTTGCCACTGATAGCGGCGATCGCGCCCGCATCATCGATCTGCTCGGGCCGAGCCCGATCAGCCTCGACGATCTGATCCGGATGGCCGATGCGTCACCCGCCGTGGTCCGCGCGGTGCTGCTCGAGCTCGAGCTCGCCGGCAAGCTCGAGCGCCACGGCGGCGGGCTGGTGTCGATGATTTGACGAGCTGAATATCTCGCTCGCGCAAACGCCTGTCCGTCATCCTGAGGAGCGCGCAGCGCGTCTCGAAGGATCGACGGCCCGACTGGTGGCCGTGCATCCTTCGAGACGCCTGCTACGCAGGCTCCTCAGAGTCTGACTCATAAATCACCCAACCTTAGCTGCAGCCGCGAGTCTGCGGGTCAGGAGCCTGATGTGTGCAATCAGCAGCCAGGCAGCTTCGGTTGCCACCGTCGCCTCGAAGTCCTTGGCGAGGCGGCGGCATCTGCCGAACCAAGCGAATGTGCGTTCAACCACCCACCGCCTCGGCAGAAGCTGGAAGCCTTTGACGCCTTGGGGCCGCTCGACGATCTCGACAGTCCATGGACCGCAGTCTGAGAGCGCGTCGAGGAGTTGATTTCCGCGGTAGATCCGGTCGGCAAAGACGT